>NZ_AUTN01000143.1:0-166204 GCF_000497955.1 Pseudoalteromonas sp. TAE56 | reverse complement strand
AGAATGAAACGACACGCTTAAAGCGTGTTTTTTTATGTCTAAAATTTGGTGTGTATATTGTGGCTCATAACCCGAAGGTCGTCGGTTCGCTTTTTACAAACTCAGGCTCCCGCAACCATTGAAATAAATAAGAATGGAACAACATACTTAAAGCGTGTTTTTATACCTGAAATTTGATGAGTGTGGTGATTTAGCTTATAGGTTAAAGATCTGTCTTCACAGCATGAGGTATTCACTACTCATAAGCACAAGCTCCCGCTTCCCTGAGATATACTTCACAAAAGTTATAAACGACTTAAAATAAATCGTTATTACTTAAAACTTTGTTTAGTTTGTGTTAAAACGGCACAAATATTTTTGGGTTGTTACAAATATGACTGAACTTTACCACTGGTTTGATTTAATAGGTATTGCGGTGTTTGCTGTATCGGGCACTTTACTAGCGTACGAAAAAAAAATGGATGGCTTTGGGGTCGTAGTTTTAGCGACGGTAACTGCTATTGGTGGTGGTACAGTGCGAGATCTAATTTTAGATGTTCCTGTCTTTTGGTTACACGATCAAAGTTACTTTTTTGCCATACTAGCTTCAGTATTTGTTACAACGCGCCTTATAAATAAACAAAAGCCGATACCTCATTATATTTTACAAACAGCGGATGCGTTTGGTTTAGCTTTTTTTGCAGTAATGGGGGCGCAAAAAGCGCAGCTTGTTGGTATGCCCGATATGACTGCGGTAATTATGGCTGTAATTACAGGCTGCTTTGGTGGATTAATTCGAGATGTGCTTGCACGCGAAATCCCTATGCTATTAAAAGGTGAGCTTTACGCTATTACCTGTATAGCGGGTGGCACTGTTTATACGCTTGGCATTAGTTTTTCGTTAGTAACCGAAATGGCGATGGTATTAGGTATGTTAATGACCCTATTGCTTCGTTTGGCTGCTATAAAATGGCAAATCACATTACACGTTTTTAAATATCCTGACTAAACTGGTGTAATCACACCATTTACTAGGATAAGGAATGTCGTTAGCTCGTATATTTTCTCGTGCTCAAGTGGGTATAAATGCCCCAGAAGTTATTGTAGAGGTTCACCTAGGAAATGGGTTACCCGCTTTTCATATTGTAGGCCTGCCCGAAGCGTCCGTTAAAGAATCAAAAGACAGAGTGCGTAGCGCACTCGAAAACTCTCAATTTGGTTTTCCCGATCAACGAATAACCGTAAATTTAGCCCCAGCCGACTTGCCAAAAGATGGCGGCCGGTTTGATCTTGCTATTGCGGTGGGTATTTTAGTCGCCTCTGGGCAAATAGTGTGTCCTGATATTCATAAGTACGAGTTTTATGGTGAGCTTGCTCTTAATGGTGAGGTGCGTGGTGTAAACGCTATTTTACCTTCGGTACTTGCTGCAAAAGAACAAGATCGTTGCTGCTTTTTACCTCTTGCAAACGACAGCCTAGCAAGCCTAGTTAATGGCGTTAAACGCAAAGCCGTAAGCTCTATTCAAGAAGTGTGGGGGGATTTACTTAATCAACAACCCTTACCATTAAATATAGAGTATCCCGACTGCACACAAGCCCCTGACTTTTTACTCGATTTAAGTGATGTGAAAGGTCAGCCCGGTGCAAAGCGAGTACTTGAAATTGCTGCAGCTGGCGGGCATAATTTACTATTTTTAGGTCCTCCAGGTACTGGTAAATCGATGCTGGCCCAGCGAATGGCAACTATAATGCCTACTATGTCGGACGATGAAGCTATTTCGACAGCTGCGCTTTACTCTATTATTGGGCAATCCATAGATTTAACTAATTGGCGACAGCGGCCGTTTCGTAATCCACACCATACTTGTTCAGCTGTTGCCTTGGTGGGGGGCTCTTCGAATCCCAAACCTGGTGAAATTTCTCTGGCACATAACGGTGTGCTCTTTTTAGATGAGTTACCGGAGTTCGAACGCAAGGTACTTGATTCACTGCGTGAGCCAATGGAAACCGGTACGGTTACTATTTCACGTGCCGCTAGGCAAATGGAGTTTCCGGCGCAGTTTCAGCTTATTACAGCATTAAATCCAAGTCCAACAGGAAGTCATACAGATAAGCGGGCAACTCCCGATCAAGTTATGCGTTATTTATCGCGCGTGTCGGGGCCTTTTATTGACCGTATTGATTTGCAAATAGAACTGCCTCGTCTAACGAGCGCTGAATTACAAAGTACTCAGCCAGAGGAAAGTAGTGCTGAGGTTAGAGCAAGAGTTGAAGCGGCTTATTACCTACAGTTAAAACGCCAAGGTAAGGTTAATGCGAGGCTTAATAATAAAGAAATGAGTGTGCACTGTGTACTGGCGCCAGCAGAGTTGCAGTTTTTAGCCAGAGCAAGCGAAAAGTTGTCTTTATCGCCACGCTCTTACCATAGAGTGATTAAAGTGGCGCGGACTATTAGTGATTTAAACGGGGCTGAAAATATTAGTTTAAATGAGCTTAAGGAAGCACTTAATTACCGTGCATTTGAGCGCCTTATTGCGCAATTAACTAAATATTAAATAGAGAGCATATAGCCTTTACCGCGAACGGTAACAATACGTTTTTGATCTTTTTCGTCATTTAATTTTTTACGTAAACGACCAATAAGCACATCAACAGTACGATCGTTTGGACTCCAATCGGGCTGGCCTATTTCTTCTGATATTTTTTCACGGGATGTGGCTTTACCTGCATTACTAATTAAGCAAATAAGCACTTTATGTTCGGCTTCAGTTAAGCGTGATTCAACGCCTGCAGCAGTAATTAATGTGCGGTTATCGGGGTGAAGCTTAAAGTCAGCATATTCTATAAACTCTTCGCTTTCGTCGTCTTCTAGGTTAACGGCAACACGCTTATAGAGCGCCCGCATGCGAAGTTCTAACTCAAGTAAATCGACAGGCTTACAAATATAGTCATCGGCACCTTGTGCAAGGCCTGCAATACGATCGGCTTGGGAATCACGACTCGATAATACAATAACGCCAATATCGGTAAGTGTGTTTAATTCTTTTGCGAGTTGAAGCCCATCGCGCTTTGGCAAAACAATGTCAATTATGGCTAATGATATAGCACCGCGCAGGTTTACCCGCTGCCTTACAATGCTAAGTGCATCAGCGCCAGTTGGGTCTACCTCTATTGTAAATTCGGTATCTGCAAAGTGATTTTGGATGCGTTTAACGAGTAGTTCATCGTCTTCAACCAATAAAACATTAATAGCCATAGTACTTTATTTTGAATGCTTATAGCTCTGTATGGTAGCACCATTAGGTAAATGCTGAGAAGGGGGTTTATTAGTTTTAAGTAACTTAATATTTCAAAGGTGTAGAAGGTGTTATTAGAGGATGAGATTAGCACCTTTAAACTAATTAAAAGGTGCTAAGTAATTAATACTACAATTAATAAATCTGTATTAAGTCGTTATTTAGAAGAAGCAGACTCAGTCATTTTTATACATTGAGTCCCACCATTGAGGTTCATCTTTTAGCTTTTTATCAAAGTATGCGAGCATGGTGTTCCACCAATCAAATCGTTTATCGCGTGCAAATATTTGATGATCGGCGCCTTTGTATTCGATTAACTCTACGTCCTTATTAAGCAGTTTAAGCGCAGTGTACATTGTTAAGCTTTCGCCAACAGGTACATTGGTATCACTATCACCATGAAGAAGTAGCATAGGTGTTGTTACTTTGTCGGCATGAAACACAGGGCTGTGCTGGCTGTAAAGTTCAGGGTTATTCCACGGAAAGCTATTTTTTGATGCTTCGCCTGAATATAAATAGCCCCACCAACCTTCACCCCAATATGAGGTAATGTTAGAAATACCTGCATGGGCAATGGAGGCACTAAATATATCGGTTTTAGTTGCTAGTAGCATGGTCATAAATCCACCGTATGATGCCCCTAAATTTCCTACCTTTTCACTATCAACATAGTTGTATTTCTTTAAAAAGGCTTGCGTGCCTTCGATAATATCGTCTGCGGTGTAGTCGCCCCAGGCATTAACATGTTGCGCTGAAAACTTTTGTCCAAACCCTGTTGCGCCAGTAGGTTGTACTACATAAACAACGTAGCCATTTTCTGCCCATAAGTTAAACGGGTAACGACCTGTAAAACCACGCGTAACGGGTGAAGTACCGCCGTAGTAATACACGAGCGCAGGGTGCTTTTTAGTTTTATCTAAGTTGCTAGGAATGTACACACGACCCGTTATTTCGACACCATGTTTATTTTTAAAATTAAACTCTTCTAATGTAGGGAGTCGTGTATTTGCATAGCTACTTGGTTTTGAATCCCATATTAAATCTGTTTTATTTTTACTTACGTTAAGGCGCTTTAGTTGTTGTGGAGCTAAAGCGTTGGTACCACTTAGTAAAATTTCGGTATTACGGTCGTATGAGTAACTAAATTGTTCAACAATATCCAATCCTGTATTTAACTTTTTAAAGCGCTGTTTACTTAAATCAAATAGGTAAAGTGGTTGAGTGTCTTGCTCTGTTACTTTAATGAGCGCATCGCCGTTTTCTAAAACTTGCAGTTGGCCAATAGCGGGGTCGAACTGTTTACTAAGTGCTTTTACGTTTTTACCGCCTTCAGTAAGTAGATAAAGTTGCCCGTCGTAGTTATTGGCAAGCATTGCTTTTGGTAGAGCTCTGCCTGCGCCATTTTTAAAGTCAGGGCCTGCAACTACATAAATGTCTTTATTTGCATATTTAGCTAAATTAAACGTTTTAAATTTACCAAGCGATGAAAGCTTATTTGATTTTAAATCGAGTTCGACTAACTCTGTTTCTGGGTGTGTTGATGCCTGCATTGCCATTACTGGGCGGCTCATTAATATTTTGCCACGGTTACTATTTGAATCTTCAAGGCTGTAAGAAAGAGGGCCTTGGCTAAGTGCTTTTGTTAAACCACTTTTAGTATCAAGCATATAAATTTGGCTGGTGGAGCGTGCATACGACCAGCGATCTTGTAGACCTTTATAGTGCTTAGTTAAGTTGTTAGTGTTCTCAGGTGATTTAGACCAGCTAAACAAAAGACTGGTGTCGTTATAAAAGGTAAAGCCATTGGCTCCTTCTAAATCGTTTGCTAATGTTTTTATTGAGAAGTTTTTACGGCTAAGTTGTTTAAGCTCACCATTTAACAAATACACTAAATATTGGTTATCTGGACTCCAAATAATGTTACTTGGTTGGCCTGCTTCGAAGCGATAAAGCGTTTGATTATCTGAATCTTTAAGGACAGTAACTGTATTTGCTTGGTTTTGTGTTTTATCGCTATAAGTGCGAGTAGTAGTAACGTACTGCTTGGCGTTAGGTGCGAGTGATAATTGGCTAATTGTAGGAGCATCAAACAATTGTTTTGCAGATAAGCGCTTTGTTTGTGAGGCGCTAAGCGTAATTTTATCAACGTCGTTTTTAGGTGCAAAATCAAGCATTACGTCGTGCCAATTAGCTACTTGTTGGGCTACTATTAAAATAGAGTGAGTACTGTTATTTAAAGCTAACTTATAGCTATTTTTATCACCTGTTTGTAGTTCGCCATTAATAAATAACTGACCTTGCTCAATCCCTTTTAAGGTAAGCGTACCTTGTGTAAAGCGGGTTGTTTCAATATTAAATTTTAGTGCCTGTAACCCACCTAAAGTGAGCGCATTGATTTTATTAAATGGCTGCCAATTTTGTTTTTTCCCAAATACAGAAAAACTATCTGAGTCTGCTTGTAATTGAGGTAATAGGTTATTAATAATGGCATTACCATGAGGTGTTTGAAAAGGCTTTAACTGCATGTCTTCGGCAAGTGGGCCGATAAACTGAATTTTTGATTTATCCAATGGTGCAGCTATTGCAGCAAAGCTTAAGCTGCTAAGCGTTAAAAGAGTCGCTGCATGCTTAAATAGCTTATTTTGATGACACCATGGTGCGCTAAATTTCATTATTATGCCTATTATTATTGGAAGTTTGGCCAAATATAGCATGTATTGATACCATGCTCACATATCCAATATAGAGGAGAGAAAGTGACTTTACTGATAGTTTATATGGTAGTGGCGATTGTTATTTCGTTTTTATGTTCTGTGATGGAGGCTGTGTTATTAAGTATTTCGCCCAGCTATGTTGCATCACTTAGGAAAGATCATCCTGAGCTTGCTAAACAGCTCGAAAAACTTAAAAACAACATAGATCAGCCTTTAGCTGCTATTTTGACTTTAAATACGGTTGCCCATACTGCGGGTGCTGCTGGGGTCGGCGCACAGGCAGCTGTCGNTGTTTTCCGATGCGGCTGTAGGTATTGCATCAGCCATTATGACATTCCTCGTATTAATCCTTTCTGAAATTATTCCTAAAACTTTGGGGGCTAATTACTGGCGAGCTCTAACGCCAAGTGTTACTTACGCTTTGCGGTTTCTAGTTATATCGCTAAAGCCTTTTGTATGGTTTGCACAAAAGCTAACAAATTTAATGGGTCCAAAGCACGATGAGGCTTACTATATTCGTCAAGAGATAGAGGCAATGGCTGATATAGGTACGGAGTCGGGCGCATTACATCAAGATGAGTCTGAAATAATTCGTAATCTATTGCATTTTAGACATGCAAAATTATGCGACTTAATGACGCCTCGAACTGTTATTTTTAAAATCCAGAAAGACTTAACCGTAAATCAGTATTTAAACGATCACGGCTCGTCATCATTTTCTCGTATATTGGTATTTGATAAAGACAGCGACGATATTGTAGGGTTTGTGCATAAAAACGATATTATGCTGGCATTTCACCGCTTAGGTACCGATTATAAAATTAGCAAATTGATTAAGCCTATTTATACAGTGCCGAGTTCTCAAAATGTATCGTCGTTACTGCAAACTCTTTTAACAAAGCGCACGCATATATGCCTAGTTGTAGATGAGTACGGTGACGTGCAAGGTATTGTAACGCTAGAGGATATGATTGAAGCTTTAATGGGGCTAGAGATTGTAGATGAGCGTGACCAATCTACTAATATGCGCGCAGTAGCAAGGCAGCGTTGGCACAAACGTTTAGCAAGTAGTGCGCATATAGTCAGTGAAGAAGATAAACACACTCGGGGTGATAATTAGTTAACCAGCCCCGATTAAATATTAATACCGCTTTAAGCGGGGCTGCCATCAGTTTTCAGCCAATCTTTAGCCCAAGATATAAATTCGTTTTGTGGTTTAGGACGACTAAATAAAAAACCTTGTATGGCTAGTTTTCTTTTGTAGTGCCTTAAATAAACGAGCTCTTCTGGGCGCTCAACACCTTCTGCCACTAAATCTAAATTATCTTTACTCGTAATGTTAAATAACGAACTTACAACCACTTGAGAAAATAAATCTGTTTCTATATGGCTAATGAGTGAGCGGTCTATCTTAATTTCAGTAAAAGGAAGGTTTCGAAGTTGATTCATATTAGTAAAACCAACACCAAAGTCATCTAGCGATATACCAAAGCCGTGCATTCTTAACCTGTTTAGTGTTTCTAATTGCATGAGGCTTGAGAGTGCATGTTGTTCTGTTATTTCTATAATTATATTACTAGGCGTGAGTTGATTTAGTTCTAATATGAGTAGTAATTTATTAGGACAGTTTAGGTCGTCGAGCTGAGTTGGCGATAAGTTAAATGCCATCTTAAAATCATGACCTAGTTGCGCTTTCATATTTTTGAATTCGCTGGTGGCCTTTTCAAAAAGAGAAAATGTAATTTGATTAATTAAGTTATGTTGCTCGGCAATACCTATAAACCGGTTAGGTAAAATAATATTGCCGTCTTTACTTGATAGAATACGCGCTAATACTTCAACGCTCTCAATTCTATTATTATCAGCGTTTATTTTTGGTTGATAAAAAGGCGTTATTTCATCATTTTTTAATGCTTCAATAAGCTCATCTTTTGAAATGGCTGACTCTTTTAATAAAGTATGGCTATTTAATTGCGCTACTTTAATAAGTAACCTACTTACCTGAGATAGTTGCACTGGTTTTGTAATATTACCAATGAGGTGAGCGTTATGTTGCTTGGCAAGGCTGGCAGCTAAACTAATAACTTTATGATCCATTTCAGAAACAATAATAATACCGCCTTGATAATGCAGCCCTCCTAAGTGGCGGATTAATTCCATACCATCCATTTCGGGCATATTAAGGTCAGTAAAAATAGCATCAAAGTAGTTTATATCAGAAGCAACTTTTTCGAGGGCTTCAGCAGCACTCAAGCAGGTGACTACATTATCAGACATATTTAATTCATTTAATATGGCTTCCATAACAATCAAAATCGCTTTTGAGTCGTCAACAACTAAAATGTTAGGCACTATTTTGTTCACTGTTATCCCTTTCAATGTATAGCTTATGGTTACTATAAAAGTAGTAGTGTTTTTTTATTTTGTCAGTATCAAATGCTTTTATTTTGAAAATAGTTATAGAACACCTTCACTCGTGTTTTTAAGTTGATTAGGTATACTAGCGCCATTATTTTAAATGGTCTTAATTATGATAAGAATAGATCTTACTTTAGCCGAGCAGCCATTTTCGCTTATGGTGTCTGGGCAAAAAATTGTGCAGGTGTTTCATGCTCAACAAGCTATTACCTTCGATAATCCTCGTGAAAACTATTATCAGTTTACTTACGACAACAAAGTAATAGGTATTGATACATCGACAGTCGAAGAGCAAAGTATTTCGCTCTTTGTTGATGATCAATTTGCAACACAACTTGCGTTACCAGCGCCTACAAATGG
Source organism: Pseudoalteromonas sp. TAE56 (assembly GCF_000497955.1). Classification (NCBI taxonomy): domain Bacteria; kingdom Pseudomonadati; phylum Pseudomonadota; class Gammaproteobacteria; order Alteromonadales; family Pseudoalteromonadaceae; genus Pseudoalteromonas; species Pseudoalteromonas sp. TAE56. The sequence goes on along the minus strand of NZ_AUTN01000143.1, from coordinate 157,437 downwards.
ATCACCTAAAAAAGGCTTTTTGGGGTTGGCTGCATTAGGTTTTAAGCTTTTTAAAAGTGCTAAGGTAATTAAAGTAGTGCTTGCAGGAGCTTCTGTTGCAGGCTATGCGTGGTTATTTAGTATTGAATTTGCACTAATGCTAATTGGGTGTTTAGTTGTACACGAATACGGCCATGTGCGAGCAATGAAATACTTTGGCATAAAAACTAAAGGTATTTATTTAATCCCATTTGTAGGTGGGCTAGCTGTAAGTGACGACAAAATAACGACTCGTTGGCAAGATGTAGTTATATCATTAATGGGGCCTGCATTTGGTTTAATTACCTCGGTGTTGGGTGTCGTTTTATATTACGTCACCGAAATGGAAATATTTGCAGGTGTTGCGGTTCTTAGTGCGTTATTAAATTTATTTAACTTATTACCAATTTTGCCGCTTGATGGCGGGCATGTATTAAAAAGTATCAGCTTTTCAATGCGTTCATGGATTGGCCTAAGCGTATGCTTATTAGGCGTACTATTTGGCTTATGGCTAAGCTACACCTTTGGCTTAATGTTATTGGTATTCTTTTTGTTTGTTGGTGCGCTGGAAATTGTATTTGAATGGCGAGGCCGTCACTATTCACATTTAATGCCACTAGATAAATATGGCCAAGGCTTTTCAGCGGTTATGTATGCAGTTGTAGTAGCTGGGCATGTAGCTGTAATGATGCACTTTGCCGATTCAGAAAATCCAATATTGAGTCTGCCGATGACTATTTTATCGAGCTAGCAATAATAACAGCATGGTAGTTCAAAGCTCGCTCACTATGCTGTTTTTGTACGTTGCTTTTGTGCATTTGTTGTTTAGAAAGGAAGCTGTCGCTCAGCAAAGTGGGCGTTTAACAGGGGCAATTACGCTTGCCCAACCGCTCTGAATAAAATTAACAGTGTTTATTTTAGCTTGTGTAGCGATAGCAAGATGTTAGTTTTGGTTCGTTTCTTAATGGGGTAATTGATATGGTACTATCCCCCAGAATGAAAAATAACAAGAAGCCGTGAGCTGATAGAATTATGAATGATGCGATAAAACAACAAGTAAATCAAAGCACAGGGGAATATTTATTGTACACGCTCTATTGGTTGGCCTTTTTTTTACTGGTGCTCCCAATACCCTCAAACTTGATTATTTTTTTATTGGATGGTGGATCATTAGTATTCAATTCCAATCCTATTTACCTTCTTATATCTACCTTCCTCACTGCTGTACTTACGCTGCCATTTTTAAAGTTTACTCTTGATGCGCAAAATAAAAGCGAAGTTATTGGGCGCTTAGCAATAAAAAAAGTGGCTCTTTTTCCTTTAATCATTACAGTGCTATTAACAGCGGCTTTCGTTTTACTGGAACAATGGCTTTTTGGTTTTATGGAAGTCGCCTTGCCAGATTTTATGTTAGAAGTTGAAGCACAAACAAATTCGCTTTTAGCCAAAATTATGCTGCTTTTAGCAGTAGTATTTATTGGGCCCATATATGAGGAGGTGATTTTTCGAGGAGTGGCATTCTATAGGCTGAAAAAACCGCCTTGGGAGCCAGTGGCGCAATTATTATCCCAAGTATCGTGTTTACATTGATACACTGGCAGTATGATCAAGTTGAAATTTATATTTCAGTGTTTGTATTTTCGTGCTTGATGGGACTACTTCGTCATCTATCGGGTAACTTGTGGTATTGCATTATCGCTCACATGATCTGTAATTTATTAGCACTAGGTGAAATTATTTTGTGATATTAGATGACTCATCAGTTAATTTTACTTTCTTGCTTAGTTCTTTTGGTTTGCAGCTGGCAAGCGCGATATAAAATCGCGCCTATTTACTACCAAAATACTTACGGATAAAAACTTAGCATTAACGAAATAAACACCCCAGTAATAATTAGTTGTACCACGCAAAAGCCCATAATATCTCTTGCCTTTAGGCCCGCTATAGCCAATACGGGCAGTGCCCAAAAAGGTTGAATTAGATTCGTCCACGCATCTCCCCATGCCACAGCCATAGCAACACGGGATATATCAGCACCTAGCTCTTGCGCTGCGGGTATTACAATGGGTGCTTGTACAGCCCATTGGCCACCGCCAGAGGGAACAAACATATTAACGAGCCCTGCACTTATAAAACTAAAGAATGGCAAGCTATCAGCATCTGCAACAGCAATAAAGCCACGTGATATTTGTTGTGCTAATCCGCTATCAATCATTACCGCCATGATGCCGGCATAAAAAGGAAATTGAATAACAATGCCAGCCCCGCTTGGAATTGCTTGTTGCAGACTGTTAAGTAAATTATGGGGTGTTTGATGCAGCGTAATAGCTAAAAACAAAAATACGGCAATAACGCTATTAAGGTTTAAGTTTCCGCCAGTAATAAAAAAGTAATAGCCTAAATATGCCAAACCTAATAAGCCAATTGCCATACCGAGTAGTTTACTTTGTTCCAAATGTTGGGCGGGTCTGGTTATTGTTGTCAACTTAGGTGCTATCTCTTGTAAAAGAGCTGGGTCGATATATACGCTTTCTTGCTCACTTGGCAGCATATAGCGATTAACGAGCGGCATAATAATAAATAAGCCAACTAATATTGCTATATTAAAGCCCGCAAATAAGGTGTGCTCTGTACTAATAATACCAATGCTGGCTTCTGAAAAGTGGCCATCGGTTGCGATAGTTAAAGGAATCGAACCGGCTAATCCGCCATGCCATACAACAAAACCTGAGTAAGCGCTGGCTACTAATAATCGATAATCAACACGAGTATGTTTTGCAATTGCCTTGGCAAAAAGGGCACCAATAACTAAGCCAAATCCCCAATTTATCCAGCTTGCTAAAAGCGAAATAAGCGTTACTAATATAATTGCTTTAGGTGCGGTGCTTGCAAATGTTGCTAGTTTTTCTAATAACTTACTTATAGGTGGCGTACTTGCCAGCATGTAGCCTGTGATTAACACTAGTAGCATTTGCATAGCAAAACTTAATAAGTTCCAAAAACCACCTCCCCACGCTTGTAATACTTCAATGTTGGTTGCGGTTGTAAATAAGCTCGCACTGACAAGAGTAATTGTTGTAAGTAAAATTACAAATATAAAAGGGTCGGGAAGATAGCGCTCTACAATTTTAGTAAAAGGGCGGGCTATTTTATTAAGCATAAGCACAACTGTTTTGGTTATTATTTTAACGCTAATTAATCATGAAAAATCACCATTGGCAAACAGCATTTAGTCTTATATTTGCGGTTAAAAGCTTAAACATTGCTTAAAAGCATCGCTTACAGTAACGTACTGTTTATAGATAATTTACTAACGAAGACTTTGTATTATGCCGGTGATATTTAAAAGGCTAGCGTTACTTGTTCGCGCTCATATAGATCAGTTGAGTTGGCAAGCAGTGGCATTAGCTATTTTGACTCATATGCTATTAACATGGAGCTTGCTATTTATAGCGAATGAGAAAGCGTTAACTTCGCTTACTACCTTTTTTTACTATTACACAGTAACAACATCAACAGTGGGATATGGTGACTTTAGTCCAACTACTGATCTTGGTCGTTGGGTGGTTGCATTAATACAAATTCCATTTGGTTTAGCTTTATTTGGTGTCTTGCTAGGAAAAGCAGGACAGACAGTTACTTACTTAATTAGGCGCGCTATGACTGGTGATAAAAACTTTGCCCACAGTAACCACCATATTATTATTTTTGGTTGGCACGACACTCGTACAAAAAAGATGATTGATTACATTTTGGCAGATACGAAGCGAACCGATCGTCGTATTTTACTCGCGGTAACCGAGCAAATGGATCATCCTTTTTTAGCTAACGAAAGCGTTGATTTTGCACGTTTAACTAGTTTTACAAACTTAGGAGAGTTAGAGCGTGTAGCTATTCGCCGTGCCGATAAGGTGATTATTGATGGGCAAGATGACGACCAAACATTTACGACAGCGCTGCGTATTAGTCGCTTAGTAAAAGACGATTGCCATATAAGCGCTCACTTTTTAGATGAAACCAAAGTTGAGATGATGTTAGAGCATTGCCAAAATGTAGAGTGTAGTAGTGCAAAATCAGCTGAGATATTAGTACGCTCAATGCAAGATCCAGGTTCGAGCCGTGTGCAAGAGGAGCTGCTATCTACTTTACACGGCGATACACAATTTAGCTTGAAAGTACCAAGTGGCTGCAAAGATATGGAGTTTGGTACTTTGTTTCATCACTTTAAACTTGAGCATGATGCAATACTGTTAGGCGTAGCTCATAATTTAAGTGCGCAAAATATGGATTTAAACCCGCCATTAGATTACAAAGTAAATGAAGGTGATATTTTGCATTATATATCGGTAGAACGAGTATTAAGTAGTGAAGTAGATTGGTCGAGTTTAGAAAAATAATGAATGAAGTTGTATTTTTAATTGTTGTTTTAAGTGCTTACATTTTACCTATCGTTATTGTACTTAATAGTAAGCGTTCAAAAGGCCATGAAAAGAACGGCTGGCTGATGGGAATCATTATATTTTCGTGGTTAGGATTAATGATGTACTTTGCTATTGTGCCCAAGCATGGGCACAAAAAGAAAAAGGCAAAATAGAGTCATTAGTTTTTATAGCCGCTTTTGCTGGAATATTACTCTTCTAGCTGTTTGAGTTTATGCTCAATTAGAGGGTCGTCAGGTAAAAGTTGCTGGGCGACTTCTAATAGCTGGATAGCATCATTAGGGTGTTCATCTTGGTGCTTAAGCGCCACATCAATCAAGGGCTGAATATCAATTTTTGCCTGATGCTCTTGTACATGCACTTCTTTTTCATCAGCTAAAATTTTATGCGCTGTACTCAATAATGCTAAACGATGCGGTGAGCTTGCATTAGCCGAATTGAGACTTTGATAATAATCTTCTTTTAAGCGTAAGGTTTTGGTTTGCAGGCGAAACTGTGCAATATCGATTTGCTGATGTTGAATGAAATCAACGGCTACTTGCTTATAAAACCCAAACTTATTCAAATATGTGGCGTGTGTGCCATGTCCCATACCAAATACTCGTAAGTGAGTTAGCTGCTTATAGCGCTTAGCGTGCATTCGGTCTATACGATTAGTAGGATCGTAAATGATATAGCCTTGGGCATCTCCTAAATCTAGATCGTGATAATCTTGTTGCCAGTCAAACTGCTGAGCTATATCGGTACTAGAGCGGTCATCCCACGGTACTAATTCTTTATTTTTAGTACTTACCGGGTGAAAGAACAGTACGTGGTTTAGTTTTAATAGTTTAGCAAAAGCGCCAACAGCAAATCCGCCACGGCTTAAGCCATAGCCTAGTCGACAATTAAACGGCGTAAGTAATGTTGATAATTGCTCGAGAAAAAAGATTAAATTACGATTACGAAACCAATTACTTTTACCTAAATGTTGAAAAGCGATTATGTTTACGTTTTGTTTTTGAGCTAAGTGATAACCCCATGGTGCAAAATCAGGATGAAGATCTTGTTCTTGTACATTTGTGCCTGCAGGGGAGAAAGTAAAAAGCAGGGGTTTATTAATGTCAATAAACTCATATTTTACAAATACATCGCCTAGTAAATCACTACCCGTCATGGGTAATTGAGTTTGTTGCTCATTGCGTGGGAGAGTTAACCATTCATCTAACCAATACAGTAATTTCATTAATCCTCCAGCTATAAGTCAGCGTAGATCATATCAAACTCAATGAAATCAGGTCAAACCGAGAGGGCGTTACTGCGCCATTTTGATTATTTCATCCCAGTCATTTTTAGTAACAGGCATTATTGATAATCGTCCGCCTTTTTTAAGTGCTATTTCGGTAATATTATTATTCGCTTTAATATCTTTAAGGCTAACCAACTTGTTTAAATGGCTTTGGTAAGTAACTTCAACAACAACCCAGCGTGTTTTATCGCTGGTGGCTTTGGCATCGTAATAGTCGCTGCTTAAATCAAACTGAGTAGGATCTGGGTAGGCTTCGTGTGTCACTTCGGCAATACCGGCTACGCCTACGTGTTTACAGCTTGAATGATAAATCAAGACTGAGTCACCAACTTTAACGCTATCACGCATAAAGTTTCGCGCTTGGTAATTACGCACGCCTTCCCATAGTGTAGTTTGTTTTGGTGCATTTTTTAAATCATCAATCGAAAAGGCATCGGGTTCGGTTTTAAAAAGCCAGTAAGCCATAACAGTAGTCCTAACAAATATTTACTTCCCACTATTGTATAGTATCATTTGGTTACTAGGGTAATGAGGAAGAAATAATGAGCCAAGTATTAGATGATTTATTGTCGTTGTTAACACTTGAAGAAATTGAGCAAGGTTTATATCGAGGACAAAGCCAAGATTTAGGCTTTGGTGCTGTGTTTGGCGGTCAAGTTATGGGGCAGGCGCTTTCTGCCGCTAAAGAAACTCTACCTGAGGGGCGTATAGTTCACTCATTGCATTCTTACTTTTTACGCCCAGGCGATCCAGCTAAACCTATAGTTTACGACGTAGAAACTATTCGCGATGGAAAGAGCTTTAGTACTCGCCGAGTAAAAGCGATTCAGTACGGTAAGCCAATTTTTTATATGACAGCGTCATTCCAGGGGGAAGAAAATGGTTTGTCGCATCAAGCAACAATGCCTGATGTACCTGCACCTGAAGAGTTACGTTCATCGCTTGAGTTTTATCAAGATAACGCTTCGCATATCCCTGAAGTCATCCGTAATAAGTTTACGCGTGAAATGCCAATTGAAATGCGACCAGTTACTTTTCATAACCCGTTTAAACCAGAAGTTATGGAGCCGGTAAAGCATATTTGGTTTAAAGCTAATGGTGAAATGCCGGACGATCAGCGCATCCACAATTACTTATTAGCGTACGCCTCTGATTTCGAGTTTTTACCAACAGCATTGCAACCCCATGGTGTATCGTTTATGCAGCCAAATATGCAGGTAGCTACTATTGATCATGCAATGTGGTTTCATCGCCCATTTAGAATGGATGATTGGATTTTGTATTCAATTGATAGTCCAAGTGCGAGTAATGGATGTGGTTTGGTACGTGGACAGTTTTTTGATCGCCAAGGCAACTTAGTTGCCTCAACAATGCAAGAAGGGGTTATGCGCCAGCGCTAACCGCCTTCTATAGATATAGTACTAGTTACACTGATCTTGTACTATATCGCTGATTGACTGCCAGACGCGTGCTGGCAGTAATGTTTTAAGGTGTGCGTAGGTTTCGCATAGTTGTGTACTGCCTACTAAACCTTTATCACCCTCTGTTATTAATGACTCGCCACGTAAGTTTTCAATAAAACTAACAAGTACTTTTTTATCAAAAAACTCAGGTGTTTTAATACCATGCAGTGTACCTAAACGCTGTGCAAGCACTTGGCTCTCTCGTTCTAATTCTGCTTTTTCAATACCATCACTTGTTTGAATAAAACCAATTACAATAGCGTATCGTTGCAGAGTAAAGCTAAGCGATCGTCCAAGCATTTCTAGCTTAGCTAAGCAGTCATTACTGTTCGTTATATGAATGTTATCGCCATCAAACTCAATTAAATTTTGATCAGCAAAATTAGCTAAAATACGCGTTATATAGTTTTCATCAAGAGGCTGTAAGTACCATTCTTTAGCAAATAACGGATAAAACGTTTTTACAAGTTGCTGGCATTGCTCAATAGTTGTGCTGTGTTGTTTAAATAGATGTAGTGCAATTAAGCTTGGAACTGCAAACAAGTGCAATATGTTGTTTCGGTAGTAGTTAAACAATACCTTTTCTTTATCGCTAATAGTAATAATTTCGCCAAATTCATCACTTATAACTTCAAACTTATTAAGCTTTAATGCATGCGTTAGTAATTGCTCTGGTGTTTCGTCTGGGGCTGTTACTTTATCGCTGTAGCTGGCGTCGCGTTGTAAGCGTAGATAAAAATCAAGTTGTGCTAATAGCTTTGGTTTACTCAATGCTTGTTTATCGTTAACCAGCAATATCATCGCTAGTAAGTTAACCGCATTAAGCGCCGCTGCATTATTAATTTTAACCATTACTTGGTCAGCAAGTTTAGTCACTTGTGGTGCTAACCATTGTGGCTTCTGTACATCGGTAGGATGTATTGAGTCACGCCAATCAGGTTGGTTATCATTTAAATATTGGTTAATGGAGATTGGATCACCAAAGTTTAAATTACCACGACCGTAGTTTTTAAGGTTTTTGATTGCCTTAAAAATTCCAAAAATAGATTCGCCTTTTTTATCTTTTCCATCCAGCTCTTTAAGATAGGTGTTAATTTCCATTACGTGCTCGTAGCCAATGTATACAGGAACGATAGATATTGGTCTGTCTATTCCACGTAGCATTGCTTGTAATGTCATTGATAGCATACCCGTTTTAGGTGGAAGCAGACGCCCAGTTCTACTTCGACCGCCTTCTGTATAAAACTTAACAGAGTAACCTTTAATAAATAACTGGCTTAAATACTCTTTGAATATGGCAGAGTAAAGTTTATTGCCTGCAAACGAGCGACGAATGAAAAATGCGCCTGAGCGTCTAAATATGCCTCCGGCAGGGAAAAAATTAAGATTTACGCCTGCAGCAATATGTGGCGGCACCAAACCTAAATGATAAATAGAGTAGGTAAGTAGTAAATAATCCATATGGCTGCGATGGCACGGCATATAGATAATTTCATGGCCTTTATCTGTTAGTTCATGAATTTGCTCTGCGTGCTTAATATCTATACCGTTATAAAGCTTATTCCATAACCAAGTTAAAAATCGCTCGGCCACACGTATCATTGCCTCAGAGTAATTAGCTGCTATTTCATCAAGTAGTTTAAGTGCATTTTGACGGGCTTCGGTTTGGCTAATATTTTTAGCTTTAGCTTCATCTTGAATTGCTTTTCTTATTGTTGGTGACGCTAATAATGAATTAAATAATTGCTCGCGAGAGGGCATTTTAGGACCAGTTGCTGCAAGTTTTTGACGTTTAAAGTGTACGCGTGCAACACGTAACAACTTATGGGGTAATTCACTTACGTCAGCTTTTTCATTTACTAAAAGCGATAAGTCGAGAGGCTGACTGAAGCGAATAAAGTTATCGCGACCTGAAAACAACACCACAAAAATCTTTCTAAACCAGCTCGGAGTTAGAGAGTGTGTAATTAAAGTACGTAATCCTGGCTTTTCTTTACCTGGGTCGCGTCCCCATAAAATAGTAACCGGAACAACTTGTACGTTTTGCTGTCCGCTCTCTATTAGGTACTCAATGATTTGTTTACCTTGAGCTAAAGCATTGGTTGGTTTAGCTTCATCACCAAATAGTGGTGGCGGGTTTTTAATACCAATAAAACGATCTAAATTTTGGTTGCCTAGTACTTGCTCTTCGGTTGGACTAGGTAGGCCATTTTTTTTACAAGCATGGGCAAGGGCAGCTAAATCAAATCGCGAATTTAAGCGCACTATATAAAATGTAGGGTACTCAGGGTTTAGCTCATACTGTTTAATAGGATTTTCTGGCAGTACTTTGCTTTTTACAAATAAGCGGCTAAATCCAGCAGACATAACATTTAAACAATAATTAAAAATACGCATCGACTCACCATATTGAGAGTATTAAGGCCAAAATTAGCGCAGTAGGATATCATAATATCTAAAAATCCCTTAGTTTGCGTAATTAAGGTGTTAACTTGTTTTATTGACTAACAGTAGAGGTATTAGTTCAAGTATAGCTAGTAAGTATGTATGGGTGCTTATTTAATCAAATTTACAGTCATAGTATTGTTTCTAAATAGTTGTTGCATTTATCACCAATACCTCTATAATACGCAGGCTTTCAAAATTCCTCTGGGAACTAGGAAGGATAAATTAAGCTTGGATTTCAAGCTAATAAACAGGAGTTCCGATTTGGAACTCAACGTAGATATAATCAAACAGCCGGCATCTTAATTTTTAAGATTGTTTCGGTCGTTTTTTTATGCTCTTTTATATGCTCTTTATATTGAGGTTAAGAATGTCAAATCAACGCATTCGTATTCGCCTAAAAGCTTTTGACCACCGTTTGATTGACCAATCAACGGCAGAAATCGTGGAAACTGCGAAACGCACTGGCGCACAAGTACGTGGTCCAATCCCACTACCTACACGCTTTGAACGTTTTACTGTACTAACTTCACCGCACGTTAATAAAGATGCGCGTGATCAGTACGAGATCCGCACCCATAAACGTCTGATAGACATCGTAGAACCAACTGACAAGACTGTAGACGCGCTTATGCGTTTAGATCTTGCTGCTGGTGTTGATGTTCAAATCAGCCTGGGTTAATCGAAAGATTAGAGAGGTTTTAGGAAAATGGCATTAGGTCTAGTCGGTCGTAAAGTGGGTATGACACGAATCTTCACTGAAGATGGTGTATCTATCCCTGTGACAGTTATTGAAGCGACACCTAACCGCATTGCTCAGATCAAATCTGACGCAACAGACGGTTATAACGCGCTTCAAGTAACCGCAGGCACTAAAAAAGCAAGTCGTGTAAACAAAGCTAAAGCGGGTCATTTCGCTAAAGCTGGTGTTGAAGCGGGTCGCGGTCTGTGGGAATTCCGCCTTAACGGTGGTGAAGGCGATTTTGAAGTAGGCGCTGAGCTTACTGTTGAATTATTCAACGAAATCAACAAGGTTGACGTAACCGGTACTTCTAAAGGTAAAGGTTTCCAAGGTGGTGTTAAGCGCTGGAATTTCAGCATGCAAGACGCTACACATGGTAACTCTCTATCTCACCGTGCTCCTGGTTCAATCGGTCAAAACCAATCACCTGGTAAGGTGTTTAAAGGTAAGAAAATGGCCGGTCATATGGGTGCTGAGCGTGTAACGACTCAAAACTTAGAACTAGTTCGCGTTGACGCTGAGCGTAATTTGCTTTTAGTTAAGGGTGCAGTACCTGGAGCTATTGGCGGTGACGTTATCGTTAAACCAGCTGTTAAAGCATAAGTCCTGGAGATTTAGTGATGGAATTAGCAATTAAAGACGCTTCTGGCGGTCTTGAAGTTTCTGAAGCTACTTTTGGACGTGAGTTTAACGAAGCATTAGTACACCAAGTAGTTGTTGCATACGCAGCAGGTGCTCGTCAAGGTACTCGTGCTCAGAAGACACGTTCTGAAGTAAGCGGTGGTGGTAAAAAACCATGGGCTCAAAAAGGTACTGGCCGTGCACGTGCCGGTACAATCCGTAGCCCAATTTGGCGTTCAGGTGGCGTTAGCTTTGCAGCTAAACCACAAGACCACAGCCAAAAAGTAAACCGTAAAATGTACCGTGGTGCGATTAAAAGCATCTTATCTGAATTAGTTCGTCAAGAGCGTTTAATCGTTGTTGAAAGTTTTGCTCTAGCAGCACCAAAAACTAAAGAACTAGTTGCTAAGCTTAAAGAACTTGAGCTTAAAGATGTTCTTATCGTGACTGAAGAAGTAGATGAAAATCTTTTCTTATCGGCACGTAACCTTTATAAGGTTGACACACGTGATGTAGCTGGTATCGATCCTGTAAGCTTAATTGCTTTCGATAAGGTACTTATTACAGCCGCTGCTGTTAAGCAACTTGAGGAGGCGCTAGCATGATTCGCGAAGAACGTCTTTTAAAAGTGATCCTTGCTCCACATATCTCTGAAAAAAGCACAATTGCTGCTGAAGAAAACAATACTATTGTTTTTAAAGTAGTAAATGACGCAACTAAAGCTGAAATTAAAGTAGCAGTTGAGAAGCTTTTTGAAGTAGAAGTAACTGGTGTTCGCACACTTAACGTTAAGGGTAAAACAAAACGTACTGGCGCACGTTTCGGTCGTCGTAGCGACTGGAAGAAAGCTTACGTTACTCTTAAAGAAGGCAGCGAGCTAGACTTTGTCGGCGGCGCCGAGTAATAAGGGGATAGAATTATGGCACTTCAAAAGTGTAAGCCTACTTCTGCGGGCCGTCGTCACCTAGTTAAAGTGGTTAACTCTGATCTACATAAGGGTAAGCCATACGCACCACTTTTAGAGAAAAACTCTAAATCAGGTGGTCGTAATAACAATGGTCGTATTACGGTTCGTCATATCGGTGGTGGTCATAAACAACACTACCGTTTAATCGATTTTAAACGTACTAAAGATGGCATTCCAGCTACTGTTGAACGTTTAGAATACGATCCAAATCGTAGCGCAAACATCGCTCTTGTATTATATGCAGACGGTGAGCGTCGTTACATTATCGCACCTAAAGGCTTAAAAGCTGGCGATGCAATCCAGTCTGGTGTTGATGCACCAATCAAGCCTGGTAATGCATTACCAATGCGTAATATGCCTGTAGGTTCGACTGTTCACAACGTAGAATTAAAACCAGGTAAAGGTGCTCAAATAGCACGTTCTGCTGGTGCATACGTTCAAATCCTTGCTCGTGATGGTCAATATGTAACATTACGTCTTCGTTCAGGCGAAGTTCGTAAAGTTGAATCTGATTGTCGTGCGACTCTAGGTGAAGTAGGCAATGCTGAGCATATGCTTCGTTCACTTGGTAAAGCAGGTGCAAATCGCTGGCGTGGTATTCGTCCGACAGTTCGTGGTGTTGCCATGAACCCGGTAGATCACCCACACGGTGGTGGTGAAGGTCGTACATCTGGTGGTCGTCATCCTGTGTCTCCATGGGGTAAACCGACTAAAGGTGCGAAGACGCGTAAGAACAAGCGTACGGATAAATTTATAGTACGTCGTCGTACTAAGTAATATTGAGGAATAGCCATGCCACGCTCTCTCAAGAAGGGTCCTTTTATAGACCTACACTTGCTGAAGAAGGTAGAGAAAGCTTTGGAAAGCGGTGAGAAAAAGCCAATTAAAACTTGGAGCCGTCGTTCAATGATCATACCTAACATGATCGGATTGACCATTGCTGTCCATAATGGTCGCCAGCACGTACCAGTTTTCGTTTCTGACGAAATGATCGGTCACAAACTAGGTGAATTTGCACCAACTCGCACTTACCGTGGCCATGCTGCGGATAAGAAAGCGAAGAAACGATAAGAGGGGAAGATAAATGCAAGCATTAGCTAAACATAAATTCGCCTCTGGTTCGGCGCAAAAAGCACGTCTAGTTGCAGATCAGATCCGCGGGTTACCTGTAGATCGCGCACTAGAAATCCTGGCGTACAGCCCTAAGAAAGCCGCTGTATTAGTTAAGAAAGTACTTGAGTCTGCTATTGCTAACGCAGAGCATAACGAAGGTGCTGACATTGATGAGCTTCGTATAACAACGATCTTTGTGGACGATGGTCCTACAATGAAACGTATTATGCCTCGTGCTAAAGGACGCGCAGACCGCATCCTTAAGCGTACAAGCCATATCACTGTTATGGTTTCAGATAGCTAGGAGTATAAGTAATGGGACAAAAAGTTCATCCTACTGGTATTCGCCTAGGTATATCTAAACCTTGGGTTTCTACCTGGTACGCGAGTTCAAAAGATTTCTCTGCACAGCTTTTTGGCGATCACAAAGTTCGTACATTCCTTACAAAGGAATTGAAAACGGCTTCTGTGTCTAAAATCGTTATTGAGCGTCCAGCAAAATCAATCCGAGTAACAATCCACACGGCTCGTCCGGGTGTTGTTATCGGTAAAAAAGGCGAAGACGTAGAAAAATTACGTCAAGCGGTAACTAAAATCGCTGGTGTACCTGCTCAGATTAATATCTCTGAAGTACGTAAACCAGAACTAGATGCACAACTAGTAGCAGACGGCATTGCCTCTCAACTAGAACGTCGTGTTATGTTCCGTCGCGCTATGAAGCGTTCGGTACAAAATGCAATGCGCATCGGTTCTAAAGGGATTAAAGTTGAAGTTAGCGGTCGTCTTGGCGGCGCTGAAATCGCACGTTCAGAATGGTATCGTGAAGGTCGTGTACCTCTACATACTCTTCGTGCTGATATCGATTACGCAACTTCTGAAGCCTTAACCACTTATGGTATCATTGGTGTTAAAGTTTGGATCTTCAAAGGCGAAGTTATTGGTGGTTTACCACTAGTACAAGAGCAAGAGAAGCCAGCTAAACGCGCACCAAAGAAAGCCAAGAAAAGTGCTAAGTAGAGGTAGCGAGTAATGTTACAGCCAAAACGTACAAAATTCCGTAAAATGCACAAAGGCCGCAACCGCGGTTTAGCGCAAAACGGTAACAAAGTAAGCTTCGGTACTTTCGGATTGAAAGCAACTGGCCGTGGCCGTATGACTGCTCGTCAAATCGAAGCAGCTCGTCGTGCTATGACGCGTCACGTGAAACGTCAAGGTAAAATCTGGATTCGTGTCTTCCCTGACAAACCGATTACAGAAAAACCTCTTGAAGTTCGTATGGGTAAAGGTAAAGGTTCTGTTGAATATTGGGTTGCTGAAATTCAGCCTGGTAAAGTACTTTACGAAATGGAAGGTGTTTCAGAAGAGCTTGCTCGTGAAGCGTTTGACCTTGCTGCTCGTAAATTGCCATTCAAAACAACTTTCGTAACTCGGACGGTAATGTGATGAAAGCTAGCGAACTAAAAGATAAAAGCGTAGAAGAGCTTAATGCTGAACTTCTAGGACTACTTCGTGAGCAATTTAATATGCGCATGCAAGCTAGCACTGGTCAGTTAGCTCAGACACACACGCTAAGAACAGTACGCCGCGATATCGCGCGTGTAAAAACAGTTATTAACCAGAAGGCAGGTCAATAATGAGCGATAAAATTCGTACTCTTCAAGGCCGTGTAATCAGCGACAAGATGGAAAAATCTTTCACTATCGCTATCGCACGTTACGTGAAGCACCCAATCTATGGGAAATTCATTAAACGTACGACTAAGTTACACGTACATGACGAAAATAACACAGCAAAAGCGGGTGACGTAGTTACTATCCGTGAATGCGCACCAATTTCTAAGAATAAATCTTGGACTTTAGTGGACGTTATTTCTAGTCCAAAACAAGCTTAATTTTTTAATTAAGTTAGTTTTGTAAAAAGCCCCGGCATTAGCTGGGGCTTTTTGTATTTAAAGCACTCGCAAGCAACAAGCTAGGGTGAGCCGGGCCACTTGGGTTTTGTCTTTATCTGAAAATATAAAGTGGTGTAAAGTAGTGATTGAGAGTTTCATGTGCCAGTTACTTTTTTTTGGTAGACGAATTATCTACTAGATCAAAAATGAGATAATGAAATTACACATCTCAGTTAATTTAATGACAACATAGAGTCATCTAATTCATTATGTTGCTTTTACCTTACTCTCTTTTAATTTAAAAACTCACTTATCTTATTTTATTACAATAATACAGTTTCAAAGTATCGAAAGTAGTTATCCATATACAACTTTCATCATCATCGAATCTGGTTTTTTTATGTCTAAAACCTCAATTTATCGCCTTAAATTAATATTCTGGTATGATTAGCTAATATGCGCTTTTGAATGAATTTTTGAGGTAGTAATGACGCGTAGTTTTGAATTTCATTTAACTGATGAAGTTGCCACGGTTGCAATGGGGAATTGCGTTGCTGATATTATCGAGCAAGGTGCGGTTATTTATTTACATGGTGATTTAGGTGCGGGTAAAACAACGTTTACACGTGGTGTAGTACAAGGTTTTGGCCATACAGGCAAGGTTAAAAGCCCAACGTATACACTCGTAGAGCCTTATGAACTTGAGCGCGCAAATGTTTATCATTTTGACTTATACCGTTTAGGTGATCCTGAAGAATTAGAATACATGGGTATACGCGATTATTTTTCAACAGATGCAATTTGTGTTGTTGAATGGCCTGAAAAGGGTGGTGAGTTTATTCCTGTGCCTGATTTAGATATTACTCTGAGCTATGTGGGTAACGAACGTAAAATTGTTATTAATAGTGCTAGTGAGCGCGGTATAACAATTGTCGAAAAACTAAATAACAAATAATAATATAGTTAAGGCAGTAATAATCAAATGAGCCGAGGTGCAGTTAAACTTTTTATTTATCTTATGGTTATTACCATAAGCTTGCCGTTGTGGGCCAAAAATACAATTAATAGTGTACGCGTATGGCCGTCACCGGATAGTACTCGTGTGGTATTTGATTTAAATGATAAGCCCGACTTTAGCTATTTTATGCTTAAAAATCCTAGCCGTTTAGTGGTTGACTTAGAGAACACTAGCGAGTTAAAAATATTGCCAGGTGTGCCGCCAAAACATCAAATAGTAAGCAAATTACGTTACTCAAAGCCTAAAAATAAACAAAGCGTGCGTTTGGTATTTGAATTAAGTGCGCCAATAAAGCCTGTTGTATTTGCTTTAGCGCCTACCGGTCCTTATAAAAATAGACTCGTTGTTGATTTATATAATAAGAGCCAAGAAAAATCTGTTGTATCACCTGCACAAACAGCGGCTAAAAATCGCCAATTAAGCCAAGAACGAGACATCGTTATTGCAATTGATGCAGGGCATGGCGGCGAAGATCCTGGCTCCATAGGTCCATCAGGCACATACGAAAAGACAGTAACACTGCAAATTGCAAAACGGCTTGAGCGCATGATTGATGGCGAGCGTGGGATGATTTCGCGCATGGTACGAAGCGGTGACTATTTTGTAAAACTTAATACGCGTACTAACCGTGCTCGTGAAAAAAAAGCTGACTTTTTTGTTTCTATTCATGCTGATGCATTTACAAGCCCTGGACCAAATGGTGCCTCTGTTTGGGTATTGTCGTTAAGGCGTGCTAATTCAGAAATAGGTAAATGGATAGAAGATAAAGAAAAACACTCTGAGCTTTTAGGTGGCGCTGCTGATGTAATGAAAGATGCCGCTAACGAAAAATACTTAGCGCAAGCATTGCTTGATATGTCGATGGATCACTCTATGAAAACCGGCTTAAACGTAGCTGACGAAGTTGTTAAAGAGCTCAGTAAAGTTGCTAAATTGCATAAAAAAGATCCTCAACATGCGAGTCTTGCTGTACTTAAATCACCAGATATCCCATCAATTTTAGTAGAAACAGGGTTTATATCTAATCCACGAGAAGAAAAGCTGCTTAAAAGTGCTAACCATCAAGAACGTTTGGCTAAAGCTATATTCACTTCAATTAAAAATTACTATTTAAAAAATCCACCGGATGATTCTTTGTTTGCTAAATTAAAATCGCAATACCCAACAAAGCACAAGGTACGCCCGGGTGAATCTTTAAGTATGTTGGCGAGCCGCTATGGCGTTACAATTACTGAATTAAAACAAGTTAATAAGCTTAGCTCTAATACTTTATTTATTGGGCAAGAGCTAGATATACCGCAAAGTTAGTCATTATTATTAGCGCAATGCTTGCTAGGAAATCTCATGAATATTGAAATACTACCCGCGCGTTTAGCTAACCAAATTGCCGCTGGCGAAGTGGTTGAACGCCCCGCGTCGGTAGTAAAAGAACTGGTCGAAAACAGTTTAGATGCTGGCGCTACACGTATTCAAATAGATATTGAGCGTGGTGGTCATAAGCTTATTCGCATTCGTGATAACGGCTCAGGGATAAGTAAAGATGAGCTAACGCTTGCACTTTCTCGTCACGCTACCAGTAAATTAAAGTCACTTGATGATCTCGAAAATATTTGTTCACTTGGTTTTAGGGGCGAAGCGCTTGCGTCAATTAGCTCTGTATCGCGTTTAACGCTGAGTTCAAAACCAAAAGATCAAGAAGCAGCATGGCAAGCATTTGCAGAAGGTCGCGATATGGCCGTGCAAGTAAAGCCAGTAGCGCACCCTGATGGCACAACCATTGAAGTAAAAGATTTATTTTTTAACACCCCAGCTCGTCGTAAATTTTTGCGTACCGAAAAGACTGAATTCAGTCATATTGATGAATTGATAAAGCGTATTGCGCTTAGTCGCTTTGATGTTTCTATTACACTAACTCACAACGAAAAAGTAGTAAGGCAATATCGTGCGAAGACAGATCCTTCTCAGGCTATTGCACGTGTGGCACAAGTTGCAGGTAAGGCCTTTGCAGAGCAAGGTTTACATATTCAATCAGGCGAGGGTGGCCTACAGCTGCATGGCTGGGTGTTACCTGTCGGTTCAGCTAATACGACTCAATATACTTATGTAAACAATCGCATGATGCGCGATAAGCTTATTTTGCATGCTATACGCCAAGCATTTGAAGAGGTAAGTGGCACTCAAGAGCTTCCAGGGTTTGTTATTTATATTGATATTGACCCACGACAGGTTGATGTAAATGTTCACCCTGCCAAACATGAAGTGCGCTTTCATCAAGGGCGCTTAATTCATGACTTTATATTGCAAGCTATTAAGCAAGTGGTAGTGCCGCTGCAAGGTGAGTTTACGAATGAACCGTTTGGCTCTGAGGTGGAATCTGCGCCTGTGCTAATGGGGTCAACGCATATTAGCGCTAATAATATAGAAAGCGAAGGTGTGTTTGATTACCCTAAATCGCAATTACAGCCCTCTTACGCTGGAAGTGCTGGTAGCTCAAGTTCGTCCTCAGGTACTAGAAGTGTTGGCGGTAGCGGTGCATACCGTGCTACACCAAGTACGAGCCATCATGACGTAAATGCGTTTTATCAAGGTGTAAGTGAGCAACACGCTGCGAATTTTGATAACGTAGCAAATATACCAGCAACACAGCAGCAGTTTGAGTCAGCGCATAATGTTTTAAAGCTTGTTTCCATCATCAGTATTAATGAAGGTGTGTGTGTATTTAGTGAAGAGCAGCAATTGTATTGCTCACATTTCAAATATGCATTGGTAGATGATTGGCATACACAAATCAAGGAGCTTGGTAGCTTAGAAGGGAAAGCCCTTTTGCTGCCTGTAAGAGTAAACTTATCGAAAGAAGATTGCTTGCTCATAAAAGCCCAGCAATCATGGTTTACTTTACTTGGTTTTGAACTCGTAATAGAAAAACAGTTTGTAATGGTAAAAAAATTGCCAGCGTGCTTATATTTACTTGATGTAAGTACCGCGATAGGTGAGTTACTTAATGGATGTAAAGCGGAGCTTGAAAATATAGAGAGTTGGTTAGAGTGGCAGATGAAATGTGTACCAACTCGATTTTATTTGAGCAATGTATTTTTAGCGCAACAAATGCGCTTACAAAATAATCCGCAAACTATTGAACGCTTGCGCGAAAAAGCAGTTAAAATAGAGCTAAATCACTATTTAACGCAATTAGATTAAGGTATCAGTGTTGAGTAATTTACCAGTCATATTTTTAATGGGTCCAACTGCTGCTGGTAAAACAGCATTGGCAATCTCACTGTGCGAGCATTTAAATACAGAAATAATCAGCGTTGATTCAGCGTTAGTGTATAAAGATATGAACATTGGTACTGCAAAACCCGATGCAGAAGAACTTGCTAAAGCTCCGCATCATCTGATTGACTTGCTCGATCCGAGTGAAACATATTCAGTTGCTGATTTTAGACGTGATGCAGTACAAAAAATTGACGAATTTCATGGACAAGGTAAAGTGCCTGTATTGGTTGGAGGTACAATGTTGTACTTTAAATCTTTAATTGATGGTTTATCGCCTTTACCTGAAGCAGATGCTGTAATAAGAGCTGAGTTAGAAGTACAAGCTAAAGAATTTGGCTGGCCTCATTTATATAAAGAATTAGCTAAAGTTGACCCAAAAGCAGCCGAAAAAATAAGTGAAAATGATTCACAAAGAATTAATCGAGCTTTAGAGGTTTATAGATTAACTGGTAAGACCATGACTGAGTTGCAAAAGCAAAAGCAGCCGGCTTTACCTTATACTTTTCATCAATTTGCGATTGCACCGCAAGAACGCAGCGAATTACACCGCCGAATTGAAGAAAGGTTTAAAATAATGATTGATCAGGGGTTTGAAAATGAAGTTTCGACCCTATATCTACGTAAGGATTTACACCCCAATATGCCTTCTATTCGTTGTGTTGGTTATAGACAAATGTGGGATTACCTTGCGGGTGAAACAAACCATGATGAAATGGTTTTTCGTGGCATCGCGGCAACACGTCAATTGGCAAAACGTCAGTTAACGTGGCTTCGTAGTTGGCCTGATGTTACGTGGTTAACAACAGGTGACGAAGAAAACTTGCATCGTGTAGTAAGTTCGCTAAGCTAGTAGTAGTTGAATATTGTTTTTTATCAAATAAGTTCAGCCACTTAATTATAATAACACCTAGAACGAAGGAACAATAACATGGCAAAAGGCCAATCGTTACAAGACCCATTTTTGAATGCACTACGACGTGAGCGCATTCCAGTATCAATCTTTTTGGTAAATGGCATAAAATTACAAGGCAAAATTCAGTCATTTGACCAATTTGTTATTTTACTAGAGAACACCGTAAATCAAATGGTTTATAAGCATGCAATTTCAACAGTTGTCCCTGCTCGCGCAGTTAACTTCCAAGCAGTTCAAGGGAGTGAAGAAACTGAAGAGCCAGAAGCTGGTAACTTTTAATTAGGAGCATAATGTTTGTTTGACCGCTATGAATCCGGCGAACAGGCAATTTTAGTTCATATCGACTTACCTAAAGAAGGGGATCGTGAAGATCTTCATGAATTAGAGATGTTGGTATCTTCTGCTGGTGTTAGTAGTTTGGCGGTTGTGCAAGGCAGCCGTCAAGCACCACATCCGAAACTATTCGTCGGTACCGGTAAAGCAGAAGAAATAGCTGAGATTGTTAAAATCCACAATGCAGATGTCGTAATTTTCAATCATCAACTCAGGCCGTCACAAGAGCGTAATTTAGAGCGTGTTTGTCAGTGTCGTGTGCTTGATAGAACGACGCTAATTCTTGATATTTTTGCCCAACGTGCACGTACCCATGAAGGTAAGCTGCAGGTTGAATTGGCACAACTTCGCCATATGTCGACTCGATTAATTCGTGGCTGGACCCATCTTGAGCGCCAAAAAGGCGGGATTGGTTTACGTGGACCTGGTGAAACCCAACTTGAAACCGATAGGCGATTACTTCGTGCCCGTATTCAAAATATTCGTGCGCGTTTAGCTAAAGTAGCAGTGCAACGCGAACAAGGTAGGCGAGCTCGTACTCGTAATGAAATACCTACGGTATCGTTAGTTGGCTATACTAATGCGGGTAAATCTACATTATTTAATCGAATTACGAATTCAGATGTATACGCGGCCGATCAGTTGTTTGCAACGCTTGACCCGACTCTACGTAAGCTTGAATTAGGTGATGTTGGTCCTGTTATCTTAGCTGATACAGTGGGCTTTATTCGTCATTTACCGCACGACTTAGTTGCTGCTTTTAAAGCAACGCTAACTGAAACTCGTGAAGCTGATTTACAATTACATGTAATTGACGCAGCAGACTCTCGTCTTCAAGAAAATATTGAACAAGTACAATCGGTGCTTAAAGAAATTGAAGCCGATGAAGTACCACAGCTATTAATTTATAATAAAATTGATGCGCTGGATAACGTAAGCCCACGTATTGATCGAGATGACGAAGGCCAACCTATAAGAGTGTGGCTTAGCGCTCAGACTGGTGAAGGGTGTGAATTACTTAGTGAGGCTATTAGTGAACTACTTGCTAAGAAGATGTTTAACGAAACATTATTTCTTACGCCATTGTATGGTCGCCTAAGAGCTGCATTGTTTAGTTTAAATGCAGTACATGAAGAACGCTTTGATGAGCAAGGTAATTGGCTGTTAGATGTTAGAATGCCAATGGTTGAGTGGAATCGTTTAATTAAAGAATTTGGTCCTGAAATTGCTGGTTTTATCTACCGTAATTAAAAATTGACGTTTTAATGTCGGTTTTTGTATGAGAAACGCGGTAGATTTGTTAGATTTAACACAATTTCCTAATTTATTTAGATAACAATGGAGTATAGCTATGGCCTGGAATGAACCGGGTAATAATGGCAATGACAAAGATCCGTGGAATAATAAAGGCGGACGTGATCAAGGCCCACCTGATTTAGACGAGGTGTTCCGCAAGTTTAGTAACAAGTTCGGCGGCTTATTTGGCGGGAAAAAATCCGGCAATGGTAGCGGCGGTGGACTTGGCGGAGCCGGTATTTCATTCATACTTATTATCGCCGTTATTGTATGGGCGTTAAGTGGTATTTATACGGTTAAAGAAGCCGAGCGTGGTGTAGTTCTACAATTTGGTAAATATGACCGAATTGCTGATCCCGGCCTGCGTTGGAAAATGACTTTCATCGAAACGGTAATCCCAGTAGATATTGAAGCAGTTCGTTCACTATCGGCTTCTGGTTTTATGCTTACTGAAGACGAAAACGTAGTGAGCGTAGAGTTTCAGGTGCAATACCGTGTTATTGACCCATATCTTTATGAGTTTAGCGTAACCAACGCTGATAGTAGCTTAGAAGAAGCGCTAGACAGTGCACTACGTTATGTTGTGGGCCATGCAAAAATGGACCAAGTATTAACTAATGGCCGTGAGGTTGTTCGTCAAAATACATGGGATGAGCTTAATAAGATTATCGAACCATATAACTTAGGTTTAATTGTTACTGACGTGAACTTTAAAGACTCTCGTCCGCCAACCGAAGTTAAAGATGCATTTGATGATGCGATTGCTGCACAAGAAGATGAAGAACGTTTCATCCGTGAAGCAGAAGCATATGCTCGTGAAATTGAGCCTCGTGCTCGTGGTCAAGTAACGCGTATGACTCAAGAAGCTGAAGGTTACCAAGAGCGTATAACATTAGAAGCACAAGGTGAGGTAGCTCGCTTTGAAAAGCTATTACCTGAATATCAAGCAGCTAAAGAAGTTACTCGTGAGCGCTTATACATTGATGCAATGGAAGAAGTGCTAGGCAGTAGCTCTAAAATATTGGTTGATGTTAAAGGCGGTAATAACATGCTTTATTTACCTCTTGATAAGATTATGGATAAGCAAGGGACAGCAACACGTGTTGCACTTCCAAGCTCTAGTGATATTCAAGATTTACGTAATAAAGTAAATACGTCGCGTAATAGCTCTGTTAACAGTGGCAATGACCGCTTTAACAACGACCGCTTTAATGATGGGAGATAATCATAATGAAAAACTTTAGTTTAGTAATACTATTAGCTGCCATTGTTATGTCTTTCTCATCGGTATTTGTTGTACCTGAAGGGCAAAAAGCAATTGTAATGTTATTCAGTAAAGTACAAAAAGATAGCGACGACAAAGCGATTGTATATGGCCCAGGCCTACAATTTAAGGTGCCATTTTTTAGCCAAGTACGTCGCATTGATGCACGTATTCAAACGCTAGATGGTGCGCCAGACCGTTTTGTTACTAGTGAGAAAAAAGACTTAATTGTTGATTCGTTTGTAAAATGGCGTGTTAACGACTTTAGCGCTTTTTACTTACGTGCACGTGGCGATAAGCAATACGCTGAAACGCTACTTAAACAAAAAGTAAATAATGGTCTTCGTACAAACTTTGGTACACGTACAATTCGTGAAATTGTATCGGGTGAGCGTAGCGAATTGATGGAAGAAGCGTTAGTACAAGCTTCTGAAAGTGCGCGTGAGCTTGGTATTGAAGTACTAGACGTACGTGTTAAGCAAATTAACCTACCACAAGAAGTAAGTAGCTCTATTTACCAACGTATGCGCGCTGAGCGTACTGCTGTTGCAAAAGAGCACCGTTCTGAAGGTCAGGAAAAAGCTGAGACCATTCGTGCTGGTGTTGACCGTCGTGTCACAGTAATGCTTGCCGACGCGGAGCGTAATGCGCGTTCTGTACGTGGTCAAGGTGATGCTGACGCTGCTGGTATTTATGCTAATGCGTATAACAAAGACCCTGAGTTCTTTAGTTTTGTGCGCTCGCTTGAAGCTTATAAAAAGACTTTTAAAGATAAGCAAGACGTTATGGTGCTTTCACCAGATAGCGACTTCTTTCAATATATGAAAGGTGCTAAAGCTCAATAAGCTTTACCTTAATTATTTAAAAGTTAAAAAGCCTCGCATTTGCGGGGCTTTTTGTTAAATGCTATTTGTAATCATAAATCACTGTTATTTATGTGGTTATTAGCTGATATTTCGGTAGAACAGTTACGCGCAGAAAAAATAAGCTGAACAGGGGTGATCTTTACTTTAGTTTTCTGGTAAAATCTCGTCCTAATTTTCTCTAAGTGAATTTACGATGGGTAAAAACGTTGTTGTATTAGGCACCCAATGGGGTGACGAAGGAAAGGGTAAGGTAGTTGATCTCCTTACAGACAAAGCATCTTTAGTAGTTCGTTATCAAGGTGGCCACAATGCGGGTCATACTTTAGTTATCGAAGGTGAAAAGACGGTTCTACACCTTATTCCATCGGGTGTATTACGTGACAATGTTAAATGTGTGATTGGTAATGGTGTAGTTTTATCACCAGAAGCGCTAATGAGAGAAATTGGCATGCTTGAAGAACGTGGCGTACCAGTACGCGAGCGTCTTTTAATAAGTGAAGCATGTCCACTAATCTTGCCTTTCCATGTTGCATTAGATGTAGCCCGCGAAACTGCTCGTGGCGATAAGCCAATTGGTACAACTGGTCGTGGTATCGGTCCAGCGTACGAAGATAAAGTGGCGCGCCGTGGTTTACGCGTAGGTGATTTATTTAATCCTGAAGTTTTTGCAGCTAAATTAAAAGAAGTTCTTGAGTACCATAACTTCACTTTAGTTAACTACTACAAAGTAGATGCTGTAGATTTTCAAAAAACGTTTGATGATGCAATGGCTGTTGCAGATATCTTAAAAGCAATGGTTGTAGATGTAACTGAGCTTTTAGATCAAACGCGTTTAGCAGGCGAAAACATTTTATTTGAAGGTGCACAAGGTACATTACTTGATATCGATCACGGTACTTATCCTTATGTAACATCTTCAAACACAACTGCCGGTGGCGTTGCTACTGGTGCTGGTTTTGGTCCACTAAACCTTGATTACGTTTTAGGTATTATTAAAGCGTACACGACACGTGTTGGTTCAGGTCCTTTCCCTACAGAGCTTTATGATGGTCTTGAAAAACAAGATCCAGTAGGTAAGCACTTAGGTGATAAAGGTCATGAATTTGGCGCAACAACAGGTCGACTTCGTCGTACTGGTTGGTTAGATGCAGTGGCTATGCGTCGTGCAGTTCAAATCAACAGTATTTCAGGTTTTTGTTTAACTAAGCTTGATGTTTTAGATGGCTTAGAAACACTTAAAATCTGTACTGGTTATAAGCTTGAAGATGGCACTGTTACTAACATAACGCCATTAGCAGCAGAAGGTTACGATAAAGTAACGCCAGTATACGAAGAAATGCCAGGTTGGTCAGAAAACACTGTTGGTGTAACAAGCCTAGACGGTTTACCAAAAGCGGCGATTGACTACATCAAGCGTATTGAAGAAATTACGGGTGTTCCGATTGATATTATCTCTACAGGTCCAGACCGTGTAGAAACTATGGTACTTCGCAACCCGTTTGCGTAATTACTATTAGATTGAAAAAAGCTGCTTAGTGCAGCTTTTTTTATATCTAAAATTCACCTTGGAACGATCTTTGTATACTATTTAGTAGGTTTATTTTTAAAAGTGGTGAACATGCATTTATTTTCTCGTAATTGCGTATTAAAGCTTTCATTTATTTCATTAGCTTTATTTATATCAACCAATAGCTTAGCTACGGAAAGTCCAGCAGCCGTACCGCTGTATACAGAATCTGAGCTAATTGCGTTAATAAATAAAAACACGCATTTAGCGCGCGTAAAGGCAGATGATTGCCAGTTGGTACAAGATATAGAAGCACGAGCCAATAAAATGGCATTGCCGTCTTATCAGTTTTTGTATGGCGATATGCTGGCTTATAACGTATGTGTCGATCGAAATGTAGAGTTAGGTGTGTATTACATGCGAAAAGCGGCTGAGCAAGGCTTAGCGGCAGCGCTAGAGCAATTGGGGCGTTACTACGACACCGGGCGTTTAGTTCAGCAAGATAAAGCAATGGCAATTACGTATTTGCGTGAGGCATCGTCGCAAGGCAATTTAAAAGCACAATTACGTTTAGTTAAATTATTTAATGATGGCTATGGCAGCCCGCGTGATTTTGAAGATGCCTATCGTTGGCTATTTAATTCTATGGTGGCAGATAAATCGACTCATAAAAAAATTGAGCGAGCGTTGACTAAGTTAGCGCAAAAAATGCCAGATAGTGTGGTTGCGCGAGCTCGTCTTCCTATTTAATGGCCCTTAAAAAACAAAACCCTAACTTTTTAAGTTAGGGTTTTTTGAGTTTTTACAGGTAGTAAAAGTGTTTAACTTTCTTCTTTAGCCTTTGTTTGCGGGTCTTTTAAAACCGACATTTTAGGCGGCTGTAATGCAACAACACGCTCGCCTTCTTGCGGCGGTTTTTCCATGTTGATTGTAAATGGTCTTAGTTTAATTGGCGTATCGTCGTCGCTGTCTTTATCACCTTTAAGAATAAATAAAGGGATAGCCTCAGGGTTCATTTCTAGGTATTGCTCCCAGCTAAACTCATCCGAGATACGTGTTGAACTAACCTTACCGCCTTTAGCTATAATACTGCTCAAACGTGCATATGAACCTTCGTCGCCAAACAGTATTTGTCTGGATAAAAACGTTGCGCTGTCTTTATTTGCTTTAGCATGCGACGTTGATGAGCGAAGCGAGAATACATTTTTTTCATTAAGTAAATGCGAAAAGTATTGAACGCCTAGCGCATTATGATGACGATTTGGCGATAGCGCTAAGACACTGCGAATAGTTGTCAGAGGTAAATAACGTTCAGCATGCTCTGACTGTGGGTTACCGTAATAACAAGCTAAGCCATCCATACGTGCCATTCTGCAGTTTTCCCATGCAGGATCTGAAAGGTGAACCGGAATATTCTGCTCTTGTAAGCCACGCCCAATTGCACGTGATACATGGTTCGCACCAATAATTAATATTGTGTTTGGTGATGGTTGGCGAACACCTAATAGCTTAGCAACAGGAATGGCTGTTAAGCTTTGCAGCACAACCGTAATGATGATCACTGTAAATATGAGTGGCACCATTTTTTCAGCATCAGCAACGCCAGCTTCCATCATACTTAGTGCAAATACCGACCCAACAGCTGCGGCAACTATACCCCGAGGAGCAATCCAAGCAAGTACCAAGCGAGACTTCATTGGTAGGTCAGTACCAAAGGTCGAAATTGCAATACACAGTGGGCGTGCAACAAAAAGCACAATAGCTAAAAATATAAATACGTCGCTGTCGAGCATCATCAAATCAGAAAGCTGTAAGCGTGCTGCAAGTAAAATAAACAGCGTTGATATTAATATCATCGACAAGTCTTCTTTAAACTCAAGTACAGAATCTATTTCTAAATCGTCTTGGTTCGCAAGCCATATACCAAATACAGTCACTGCCAATAAACCTGATTCATGGCTTAAATAGTTTGATACAGAAAAACTAATAAGTACTAGCGCTAAAATCCCAAACTTATGTAATTCAAATGGCAGCCACTCGCGACGCATTAATAGTGTTGTTAGCCAACCAGCGGCAACACCAATACTTAAACCAACACCTAGGGTTTTAACTAAAGCAATAATAGTATGACTAAATACTTCGCCTTGGCCTACAAGCATTACGGCTTCAAATACCAATACAGCAAATAATGCGCCAATAGGGTCTATTACAATACCTTCCCAGCGAAGTATGCGGTCTATATCTTGTGTTGGGCGCATTGAGTTTAATAACGGTGCTATAACGGTAGGGCCTGTTACAACTAGCACTGCGCCCAATACTGCAGCTACACGCCAATTAAGCTCAAGCAACCAGTAGGCGCTAAGGCTAATAATAATACAGGTAGTAAGCATACCGATTGAGCAGAGATTTCTTACGACTTTTCCTATCCCTTTTAATTCCCTGAAATGCAGAGTTAAGGAACCTTCAAATAAAATGATGGCAACGCTTAGAGATACTACTGGAAACAGTAAATCACCTAAAAGCGCATCAGGGTCTAAAACACCGCTAAATGGTCCAAGTAAAAGACCAGTAAGCAATAAAAAAAGAATAGCGGGTACTCTAAAAGCCCACGCGACCCATTGGGCAAGCACAGAGCAAAGTGCGATACCGGCTATGTAAATTGCTGACATAGATTAAGAATTCCTTATTTATGACGATATGTTTAGAAAGTATAACTTTTGTTAATTATTAATACAGGGGTATACACCGGAAACTCAAATATTACTAATCAATTTTAGCTGCTTATAAAAGATTAGTACGCTTAAATCATTTAACGAGAGCTTAGCCAGCTTATTTTAATGTGTATTAATTGTTTAATTTATTGAATTTTAATAACAATATAAAAAATGTGAGTGCTTTGTAATAATCTAGTTCGATTTTTAACCTTGATTTTAAAGGGGTATTTAGTGTATTATGCTTCGTGTTCTAATAATTAGTCATCTAACGAAGTTTATTGAAGATAAAACAGACTTGTTAATCTTAACGTCATTTTTAATCTTTATAATCAGGAGTTAGTAATGTTTCTAGTGTTCGAACATTAAAAAATATCATTTGCCGAATTCTTGGTATGGTTTTGCCAAACAAGTTTATTTAATTATTTAAGTAAATAAAGGTTTGAGTTGAACTATTACTTTCAATGTTTAACCCCCATCGTGGCGGTTAAATCTCGGTCCTTTGGTCTTCACCCTATCTGTTGGTGTATCAGACTTTAGAGGCTCTATGCATGTTGTTAATAAAAAAGCCACACACAGCTTTTTACAGCGATGTATAAACAACACTTTTAAATTTTTTGATTAGTGCTGCTCAATATTATTGGGTTGTTACTACTTTATACTTGACCTCAAATCTAAGCTTCTTGTTTTAGATATGGTTTTTGCGTGTGTGTAAAAAAGTGTTGCCTAAATGAAAAGCAAAATTCGAAGCTATGTTTTAAACCTAGCTACTTAGTTTTAGCTCGTCTAATTAAGATGAGCGCAGATAAAATGGAAAGTTGAGCATTTATGCAAAAGTTAAATTGGCGACGTATCGTACTTAAAGTAGGTAGTGCATTAATTGCACCAGATCAAGATGGCTGCCGTTCGCGTTACATATTAACCATCGCACAGTTCATTGTTCGTTGTCGTGCCCGTGGAATCGAGGTGATTTTAGTATCATCGGGTTCTGTAGCGGCTGGAGCGCATTTATTCCCTTCAGACAAACCTCGTTCTGTGGTGATGAAAAAAGCAATGGCAGCAGCAGGTCAAACAGAAATGATCGCCATGTGGGACCGCTTTTTTGACTTTCCATCTGCGCAGCTATTATTAACGCACGGCGATTTACGTGATCGCGAGCGTTACCAAAGTATTCGTGAAACAGTGTTTACTTTACTTGAGCATGGTGTTCTTCCTATCATTAATGAAAATGATGCTGTAACTACCGACGACTTAAGAGTGGGTGATAACGATAACTTATCAGCAATGGTTGCAGCAGCTGCCGACGCCGATGCTTTATTAATATTCTCAGATGTTGACGGGTTATATGATAAAAACCCTAACTTGCATGATGATGCGGTGCTACTGCCTGAAATAAAATCAATTGATGAATCTATTTATGCTATGGCAGGATGTGCTACAAGCGCCGTTGGTACTGGTGGTATGAAAACTAAAATAGAAGCGGCAGAAAAAGCAACGTCACATGGTATAGCAACTTATATTATAAACGGCTTTAAAGAAGAAACATTTACGAAATTGCTGGCTGGGGAAAATCCTGGTAGCGTATTTTTACCGTACGAAAAACCGATGCAGGATTCTGTGCATTGGATGACACACACAGCAAACGAGCAAGGTGAAGTTGTTGTTGATGGATCATTTGATGAATCCCTGGAAGGGGAAAGTGGCTGTATTCGTGGTGATGAAATCATGGAAGTACATGGTGAATTTGCTGTTGGTGATACTATTTTAGTACGTAGTGAAGACGGTACGCGTTTAGCTAAAGCGACCGCAAATTATAGTAGCTGTTTGTTAAACTTTATTGCAGACAACGAACAGAGTGAATTCAGCGAAAAAATGCAGGATTCAATTGGACCAGTTATATCTGAAAAACATATCGCATTATTGGAGAAGTCATGAGCTTAATTACGGACATTTCACGCCAGACAGCTAAAGCTGCCCATACACTTGCTTTACTCGACACCGAGACTAAAAATCAAGTACTAGTTGAAATGGCAGCGGCACTAAGAGAGCAAAAAGCATTTATAATCAAAGAAAACGAGAGTGACCTAAGCGCAGCACGCGACAATAACTTAGCAGCCTCAATGATAGACCGCTTAACGCTAAACGATGAGCGCATTGAAGCAATGGCAGAAGGCATTGAAGTAATAGTAAGCCTAGATGATCCTGTTGGTCAGCTACGTGATATCACAGAGCGTCCAAATGGCATTAAAATTCGTAAAATGCGCGTACCTCTTGGCGTTGTGTGTATGATTTATGAAGCACGCCCAAATGTAACAGCAGACGCTGGCGCATTGTGTTTTAAATCAGGTAATGGCGTTATTTTACGTGGCGGTAAAGAAGCACTTAAAAGTTCGCAAGCTATCGCAAGTGTAATGCACAGCGTACTTGAAAAGCATAACTTACCAGTATCACTTATTTCAGTGATCCCAGATCCAGACCGTGCACTATTAATGGAATTGATGCAGCAACGTGAAAGCATTGATTTAATAATTCCACGTGGCGGTGAAGGCTTAATTAACTTTGTTACCGAAAACAGTACGATCCCAGTAATTCAGCATTACAAAGGCGTTTGTCATCTATATGTAGATAAAGATGCAGATCTTGAAATTGCGCTTAACTTACTACTTAACGGTAAAACGCAACGTACGGGTGTTTGTAATGCACTTGAGGGCTTAGTAGTTCATCAAGATGTTGCAGATGAGTTTTTAAATCTTTGCGCAGTTGTATTACGCCAAGAAGGTGTAAAAATAAATGCCGACAGCTTTGCAGCTAAATATTTTGATAATGCAACTGTGTTAGCCGATAACGAATTTGGTGAAGAATACCTAGACCTTGAAATTGCTATTCGTGTGGTGCCAACTTTCAGCGCTGCTGTGGATCATATCGCTCAGTTTGGTTCCAACCATACTGAAGTGATTTGTACTAAGAACGCAGCTGCTGCAGAGTTATTCCAGCGTAGTGTTGACGCTTCTGTAGTAATGGTTAACACATCATCTCGTTTTTCTGATGGCTCACAACTGGGTTTAGGTGCAGAGATTGGTATAGCAACCTCTAAGCTTCATGCGTACGGTCCGATGGGTCTTGAATCACTGACCACAGAAAAGTATTTAGTTAATGGAGTGGGCCAAGTTCGCGAGTAACTGCAAACTTAGGTTCATAAAAAGCCGAGCATATTCATGCTCGGCTTTTTAGTTTGTAAATTACGCAACGGTTATTTTAATTTATCAAGCCAATCGCTTGCAGGTTCAGGTCTATGTAAATAGTAGCCTTGAAGAATAACTTCTGGATATTCCTGCAATAAATCAAAATGGGATTGGTTCTCTACGCCTTCAGCTACAATCTCTAACTCGAATAAACGGCCTAAGCTTACAATCATATCAATAATTAACTTATCGTTATTATCAGTCGGTGCTTCCAATACAAAAGAGCGGTCAATTTTTAGCTCCTGTATGGGTAATTGTTTTAGATAAGTTAAGCTCGAATATCCAGTACCAAAGTCATCAATTGATACCCTAATACCTAGCTTCTTGAGAAAGTGAACAGCCTCAATAGCCGCTTCCATATGATTAAGCAATGTCCCTTCAATTATCTCAATAGTGAGTTGCTGCGGATTAATGCTATGTTGCTTTATTTGTTGGCTAATAAAGCTTAAAAAACGAGCTTCATGAAAGTGCCTGCCGCTTATATTAATCGATAAATTTAACTCAGGGTGAGTTTTACTAAGTTGCGTTAATATTTCAAGTGCATTTGAAGTTACCCAGCAATCTAAGTCATAAATTATATCTGATTCTTCGGCTATAGATATAAACTCACCAGGGCTAATAAAGCCTTTTTGGGGATGCTCCCATCTTAATAAAACCTCAGCCCCTTTAAGGGTTTGGCTTCGATCAAATTGGGATTGTAAATATAGGGATAACTCATTATTTGAGATAGCTTTGCGTAAATCTTGCTCTATTTCAAAACGACGTTTTGCTTGCTCGCCAAACGAAGTATCAAAAAAGGTAACTCTATTACCGCCTTTCTCTTTTGCCTTGTAACAAGCTGCCTCACAGTTACGAATAGTTTCAATAGCACTTTCCCACTGATCTTCTCGAGGAAAAATATACGTGCCAATACTTACCGTTAAGCTAACGTCTTGCTCACCTACCTTAAAAGGATGGTTTACACTTATAAGCAGCTCTTGAGCTTTATTTTCTGCCATAGCTTGGGCTCTAACTCTGCCAACGCCTTTTTCAACTGTACACAGTACTGCAAATTCATCACTGCCTAAGCGAGCAATAACATCTTTTTTACTCACCTTAGAATGAATTCGTTTAGTTAATTCTTTTAAAATGTTATCGCCAGCAAGTAGGCCTAATCCATCATTTATTGAGTGGAAGCTGTCTATGTCAATAATATAAATATAGGCATAACTATTTTCGGTACTACAAACCTGAAGTTGCTGCTCTAACTGTTTTAAAAAGCCATTTCGGTTTGGCAAACCCGTAAGCTCATCATGCCATGTGAGGTAGTGTATTCTTTCTTGTGTTACTTTAACGCTCGAAATATCACTAAACACACCAATATAATGCACATTAGTATCTTGATCGCCTTTAACCATACTTAGAGTTAGTAGCTCAGGGTAAAGCTCGCCATTTTTGCGTCTGGTTACAAGTTCTCCACTCCAATATCCAGCTTGATTCGCATGCTCCCATACTTGATCAAAGCTAATACTAGGGTGGTTATTTTGTTTAATGTCGTGCAACTGCATTTGCAGGGAGTCAGATTCAGAGTAACCAGTAATGCGGCAAAATGAAGGGTTTACGGCAATAATTTTTCCGTTACTGTCGGTAATAACAACGCCATCGGCGGTTCCCGTTAGGGCTTGATAAAATAACTTTTGTTTTGAAGAGAGCTCTTTTAATTCTTCTTCACGCTGGCTTAGTTCTTTCGCCAGTGACTCTATTTCAAGTAGTTTATCGTGTAGGTCAAAGTTTTTTTCTATAAGCCTATCAAGCATGCCCTGTGCGGTAATATGGGTACGGATACGTGCTCTAACGAGCGCTAGCTTGTAAGGTTTGTGTATGTAGTCAATTGCGCCCATAGCAAAGCCTTTTTCTTCAGACTCTTCTTCGGTAAGCGCAGTGACAAATATAACAGGGATCCCTTTAGTATTTTGTTTCGCTTTGAGTATATTGCATACTTCGTAGCCGTCCATGCCTGGCATCATTATGTCTAATAAAATTAAGTCAGGGCGAGTTGACTCAACAAATACTAATGCTTGTTCACCACTAGTCGAAATACGTACATCGTAATCAGTTAAAAGTCCTTCAACTAATACGTGTAAATTACTAGGTTCGTCATCAACAATAAGAATTAAAGGTTTATGCTTTTTCTCTGTGGTTAATCCATTACTGTTTGCGAGATAATTTGAATGCACTATCTATCCTTCTTTGCGTTCTTTGCAGTATTAAATCTAGTTCAGGTTAGTGGTTATGCCTAATCTTTATTATCGTTTCTATACTTATCAATAAGCTCAATTACTAACGCGTAGTTAAAATGGTCAATTGCTTCTTTGAGTTTAAATAAAGAGTGCCCTCTATCATATTGATTCATTTCTAGCTGTCTAATCAAACTGCTAGGTACAGGGCGAGCTGTTAATGCTAATGAGTATATATTATCAATAACCGAGTCTTCGTTTTCTAACTGATTTAGTTGCTTATGCTCTTTTTTAAAGCCGTCAGCTATCAAAAATTGTTTTACAGCAAAAAGTGTAAGAGTTAATTGCTCGTTAAAGCTAGATAAGTTAATACTCTTCTCATCTATTAAGTTTTTCTCAATACTTTGCGTGCTTTGTTGCAGTAGCTCCAAGCCTAATGTTCCGGCCAATCCTTTAAGTGTATGTACTAGTCGAATTAAGCTTTCTAACTCTCCATTTTTGATTAATATATCAGCTTTAGTTGAAAAGTCATTGTAATCGTTGACAAACTGAGTAAATAATTTAGCTAACAATTCATCATTGTTTTCTACGTTGTCTTTTGCCAGCTGCAGATTAATTGTATTTAATGGTTTGTTACTTTGTAGGTGTTTTTCTATACTTTCGAAAAGAGCATCAAAAATAATTGGTTTTACTAAAAAGTCATCCATACCCGCTCTAAACGCTGCTTTTTTATCATTAGGATCTGCGGCTGCTGTAATTGCAATTATGGGAGTTTTGTAGCCCCGCTCTCTTAATATACTTGTTGCCTCTAAGCCGTCCATAACTGGCATCTGAACATCCATAAAAATAATATCAATGTCATTTGTCTCTACTTTACCTAATGCATCATGTCCATCATTAGCAATGATCACGGCCATATCTAACCTTGCTAAAAGGGCAGAAGCTATTTCTTGGTTAATCTTATTATCGTCAACCACCAATGCATTAAAACCCGAGAATTTAGGATGAGGCCTTAATTGCTTTTCTTTAAAATTATCAGGTGAAAGCTTCCTTAAAATTTCTACTTCACTATTCTTATTACCAATAATTGTAATGTCTATACTTTCATTTTTTGCAATTGGCTCAGGAGACTCTTCATCAGTAATCAATAAAATAAGCGTCAATTTTTCATTAGTATTTTTATTTTGAGCATACAGTTGTTGTAATATAAAGTTATCTTTGAGCTCTTTTTGTTTTATCGACATTATTACAATACTAAATGGGCTATTAGGTTGAGCCATTTTAGCAATGGCTCTTAATGGTTCTTGTGTGGTTTCTGTAGTTATATTTATATCACTTAGCAAGTCCATTAATTTTTTAATTTGCTCATTATCGGGGCTAATTAATAGGGCATGTTTTTTAAGTTTTTGCTGCTCAGATAAGGTAAAGGGTAGAGTGAAGAAAAACTCGCTACCTTGATTAATCGTGCTCCTTACTTGTATATCTCCGCCAAGCAGTTTAGTTAATTGTTTGCTTATAGTGAGTCCTAAACCGGTTCCACCATACTTTCTTGTTGTGCTTGAATCACCTTGCGAGAAAGACTGGAATATAATTTTTGATTGCTCTTCGGTCATCCCAATACCGGTGTCTTTTATACTAAAGCGAAGGTTTATTGTTTTTTCGTGTTGAGATGTCGCTTCTATAATTAATGATATTTCACCATGCTCAGTAAACTTAATTGCGTTACCTACACAGTTATTTATTATTTGGCTTAAGTGCATGGGGTCGCCAATAAGTTCAAGCCCTGCATCAACATGCAAAGTAAAGTTTAATAACAAACCTTTTTGCTTTGCATTGGTTGAGAACAAGTTTTGTACGTTAGAAACAATAGTATGTAAGGTAAATGGAATTTTCTCTAACTGGACTTTTTCCGATTCTAGTTTAGAAAAATCCAGAATATTATTTAAAATCTGCAATAAATTTTGAGCGCTTGAAAAAGCTTTGTCTGCATAGTGTTTTTGCCTTAAAGGAAGCTCGCTGCTTTGTAACAGTTGCAACATGCCCAATATGCCATTCATTGGGGTGCGAAGCTCATGACTCATGTTGGCTACAAAATCTATCTTTGTTTTATTGGCTTTATCAGTTTGCTCCATAGCACTCGTTAGGTCGGCATTCATTGCTTCCATTTGGGTATTTAATACACGAGTTTCGTTGAGCAGTTCTTTGGTTTGCTTGTTTTTTAGATACAAAGCGTTAGCGGCTTTTATTACCGATGCTATTTCTGTTTGATTTTGGTTGTTATTTGAAATAGTTACTGGCTTTTCGTTATTCATATCTTTAAGTAGTAAAGTGAGCTGAGTAATCGGTTTTATAACTGATCTGAAAATAAAATAGCTTAAAAACAAAATGATTAACATAATTAAAACGGCAAATATATTTGCCTGCTCTGTGTTTTTTGTTAAGTGATTACTTAGTTGCTCTTCTGTTTCAGTTAGTTTGTTTTTTTCTATATTTTTAATTTCATTTGTTAAATACAGCAATTCGTTTTCTATGCCTGTTAGTACAACATTTACAGAAAAAGTGTAGCTGCGGGTGAGTAATACAAGTTTGTTATAAGCTTGTTTTAAGCTTGTTGTTTTATTGGAGAGGGATTCATTTAGTACAGAGGTGCTCGTTAGTTTTTTATGTAAGTGATTTAGGTTTTGTTTTACATTTTGTGCTTCATCAAAATTAGGTTTATATAGGTAGCTTATAATTGCGTGTTGTAAATTACTTATTGTGAGTAAAACATCGTTGAAAATAACCTTGTTACTGTCGCTTGAAGACTCCTCTAAATTACTAATTGTTACTTGTAAGTCATCAATAGGCTGTTTGAACTGAGTAGTGTAAAGATGTTCGCGTTTTTGTCTGTTTACGACAACTTGGCCAAATGTATCTTGGTAGTTACTTAAATACTCGCCAAGGCGTATTAATGAGTTTTTGTATTCAAGGGGATGGTGTAGAGTATTTGTTTTTAGTTGCTTAAGGTTTAGATTTGCTTTATTTAAATAAAAATTAAATTTGGTAATCGTATTTTCATTTGCATTGTCAATAAATGAGACTGCATACGCTTGCAAAGAGATAATATCGTTTTCTAAGTGATTCACAGCTTCACTTTGAATAAGCGCGTTATGCTGCGACTTTTGCAAGTTTAGTAAGGTCGTTTGCGAATAGTTAAACAAGTAACTTTGCAAAAGAAGTAATCCAATCAGCGGACACAAAGCTAATATTATTTTTGATTTAATTGAATTTATTATCATTATCGGCTAATCAACTCATACCATTTTTGTAGACTGTAGTCATAGGTTGGCATAACGGTGTTCCATACTGCTACATTGCTAAAGCGTTTATGGTAACTACCGCCATTACGTTGCTCACCCGCTTTTACTGCTACGTCGCCATTTGTATTTAATAAATCTATGTTTGTTGCTTTTCCACCGTACCAGTAATCCCATTCGGCCTGAGATAGAAGTAGTTTAGAGCGTTGTGGGTTACTAATGTAATAACCTTGGCGAGCAATAAATGCACCAGGCCAGCCTGAAAGCCACCAATTCATATAGTCGTAAGCTGCATCTTTTACGCTACTTTGTGTTTGTGACGATAAACACATAACACCATGCCATCCTCGGTAGCCTTCTTTTGGCGCGGCAAAACGAACATTAATATTTTGACTGTTTAACGCAGAGACGGCAGGCGAAAACATACTTTCTATATGGGCACGCTTACTTTTCATAAACTCAATCGATTCAGGGACCGAGTTCCAATAGCCACTAAAATGACCTTGGCGTTTAAAGTCGAGTAATATACTAAACAATCTATCAAGTTCTGGGCGGGTCATTGCACCTATATCGTTAAACTTTATAAGCCCTTTGCTTTGTGCTGCTAGGGCTAGGTCAAATAATCCAATGGTAGGCGCATTTACAATGGCTACTTTACCTCGGTTCTCGTCATCAAGCAGCCAACTCCAGCTTTCTGTTTCGTATGCTATACCGGGCTTAATAAAGTCGGTGTTGTAACCAAAAGAGTCAACATTATGCACATAAGGCAAAAAGCTAATATGATCGCTTTCTTGAGCGCTTAATGTGCCATCGGGTTGAACATTTAATAATTTATAGGGGGCATCACCTGCACCAATACTTGCAGTTTCGGTTAGTTTTCCCGTTTTAGTGAGTGGATTTATCTCGTTAAAGTAGGTGAGTCGCTTTTTTTCTATTGGCTGAATAGAACCTGCATCCCAAAGCACATTAATGCTGTTTGACCACTGTTCGTATAAATCAAAGGAGCTAGGGTCCATTGATGCCTTTTGCAAAACAGCAGCGCTGCCTGCTGGAGTAAATTCTATATTAATACCTAAGTCACTCATCGCTTGCTTGCGGATAGCCTCTTGGAGTGTTACATGAGTACCAAGTACTCTTAATGTGACTTTTTTTCGGGCAAAAACATAAGGCGCATGTGTTATCGCACCAGCTGTTAAACCTATAGCAGCTAGCTTTTTTAGCGTTGAACGCTTAGGGTTGTCCATGTTAAGCCTAAAGTATTAATGTGTGACATTATGTATAGCTAAGAACTTGTAAAGACACAAGTTGAATGGATAAATTTAAAATTATATAGAATGAAAAATTAGAATAGTAGGGTATCAAAAAATAATAAAAACAATGGAAAAATAGAAGAGTAGAACGAATTTGAAAAGGAGTAGGAAAGTGGTGGAGCTAAGCAGGATCGAACTGCTGACCTCCTGCGTGCAAGGCAGGCGCTCTCCCAGCTGAGCTATAGCCCCACATTCCTAAATTACATATAATTAACTGCTTGACTGCTGAGTTCCAAGCGGGACGAACTTTAAGTTTTTTTATAAATTTGGTCAAGTATTTTTTCGTAAATTTTCACCGTTTTCGTCAATTTTTGTTAGACTCGGCTTAATTCAAAACTAAAACGATAAAAAACAATGAAAAAATGTGTTCTGGCGCTTATGGTTTTACTCGCTGGTTGTGCCTCGAATGATGAGCCGCCTTTTGAAATAAATAATAAACAGTTTCACGAAAAGCAAGATGATCAAGGCAATAAACTTTTTGCTTATGTTGTTTCGGTAAAAGCTAAGCATCGTGAAAACTTTAACTTAGACCGTGGCCCAAACAAGAGACCAAGCCGTGGTGAGGTTAAGCAGTATATTGAACAAGAGCATTTTGAAGAATCGAGTGTTTTAAAATTGCAGTTAGAAGATCAAGCTGTTGAGTTATTAAACGAAGAGTTAAAAGAGCGTCAGTATTGCGATAATAAACACGAAGTAAGTGAAGTTTTATGGCGAGACCTAAGCGTGCAATTAAGAGGGCGTTGTTTGTAATATGTATGCGGATAAAACTAAGTTAGCAGAGCTTTTAGCGCACCTAGATATTAACTATGATGGAATAGAGCATCCGCCGCTACATACTAGCTTAGCAGCTGATGAGTTTATGATTGAGCGTCCTGGTACTCGTCTTAAAAACCTATTTTTACGCGATAATGAAGGTAAGCGACACTTTTTAGTTATTACCGCGCACAATAAGCAACTTGATTTAAAGGCACTATCAAAGCAACAAGGGCTTTCGCGTTTAGGGTTTGCATCGAGTGAGCGCTTAGCAACGTATTTAAAAGTGGCTCCTGGGTGTATATCTATGTTGGCTCTTTTAAATGATAAGCAAAACGAAGTGAGCTTATGGGTCGATCAAGATATTTGGGGTGGTGATTTGTTTCATTGTCATCCGTTTGAAAACACCCAAACATGGTTGATTAGTAAAGCTGATTTAGAAGCATTTTTTAATCACACAAAGCATCAACCGCGCGTTGTATTTTTACCCTCGAAATAAGCCCACATTATTAACGATAAACCACATAAGCAAACCGCAAGTAGCGTAAACATAAACGCTGTTTGCCCATGATGTTGGTATACCACACCGGGTAATAACGACCCCAATGCACCACCACTGTAATAAAACGATACATATCCACCATTGGTTACACTTGGCGGGGCTTTACTTATTTTATTAACGAGTGGCGCCGCGGTTGAGTGAATCACAAACATAGCACCACAAAACAAAGTAAATGCGATTAAAAATAAGCTAAGCTGGTGGCTCATTAATAAAATAATACTCACACTATAAAAACTAAATACCGCAGTTAATAAATGCCAAGGCGAAGCGACTTTTTTAAGTAACCAAGGTGCAGCAATAGAGGCGAGGGCGCCAACTAAATAACCACTGTAAACTAAACCTATGTCACGAGTATTGGTAATTAAAAACGTATTTTGCAATATAAACGGTAAGTAATTAAGTAGTGCAGCAAAGCAAAAAAACATACAAAAAACGGCACCGTAAACTTTAAGTACAGCGCCTTCTTTAAGCTGTTTAATGTAGTCCAGTGGTGAAAGCTGAGACTTTGTTGCTGGGTTCGAAAATTGAGAATGTTTGATTGTTAAAGCTAAAAAAATAAGCATAAAAGCAATTACGTAATAAAAGCTCTGCCAATTCCATAAGTAGCTAAACAAAGCTGCGAGCACACGACCAAAGTAACCACCAACTATGCTGCTACCAATATATAGGGTCATATTTTTTTGAAGTGTATCAGCGCTATAACTCATACCTATATAGCTAGTCATTGCGGTTAAAGCTGCAGGGAGCGTTAAACCTTGTAAAAATCGGACTAATAATAAAAGCTCAAAGCTAGGTACATAAATAAAAAGTAAGCAGCTAAGGCCTAAAAGCACCATTGCAATACGTAATATAAGTAGTGGATTTATTTTTGCTAAAAATAAACCGTAAACGAGCGGGGCAATGGCTAAGGGCAACATAGTTGCAGTCATTAAGCTGCCAGCTACCGCAGGGGCTACATTAAATTCGCTCGCAAAAAGACTAAGTAGAGGTTGTGGTGCATAAAGTACAAAAAATATAAATACCGAGCAAACGAGTAGATGAGGTAAACGCATTATATGGCTTATACATTTGCTGATTGGTTGTCTGGTATTGTATTAAAAATTGTTTTTAATTGATAATTAAAACCATGCTCTTTGCGCCATATCATGGTTTGTTTTAACTAGTTTGCTAGATTAATGTCGATAGCGCTGTTATTTGAACTCGTTGGTGATTAAAATAGCGATAATATTAGTTTTTAGTGGAACAAAGCCATGGGTTCATTACAAGACCAATTGCTTCAAGCAGGATTAACAACATCGCATAATGCTAAAGTTGCTAAATCAGAAAAGCGTAAGCAACAAAAAAAGCAAAAGAAAGGGGCTACTAGCAACCCAAGTGATCTGCAAAAGCATATTCAACAAACCAAGCTAGAGCAGCAAAAAAAAGCTGAAGAGCTTAACCAAACACGCCAAGTGAGCTTAAAGCAGCGCGAACAAGAAGCGCGTGTTAAACAAATTTTAGAGCACCACAACCAAGACGCTATTCGTGGTGAGCGCACATTTAATTTTACTTATCAAAACAAAGTAAAAAATATCGACGTGAACGAGAAAACGCAAAAAGCGTTATCGGGCGGTCGTTTAGCTATTTGTGTACTAGAAGGGCAATTTTACGTATTAGACGACGAACCAGCACGCAAAGTGGCTGAAGTTGACGAAAAGTATATTGTTTTTCATGTAGAGCCTGAAAACAAACCAAAAGATGAAGATGACCCGTACGCAGACTTTGAAGTACCAGATGATATAGTGTGGTAATAGTTTATTAAGGGTAAGCTCATTTTTATTTGCTAAAGTATATAAAAGTGAGACAGAAACGAGTTAGCGGTTTTTGGTTAAGTTGATCGTCTAGCGTCGTTTCGTACGTATGCTTTTTATTTGATTGTTTACTACAATCAATAGAACAGTTTTTCTAACCGTCAAAAAAGAAGAGTAAATACAATGAGCAAGATGAAAACACTACTATTAGGCGCGGGTATTACTTTAGCCGCAAGCTTCTCGTTTAATGCAGCAGCGGCCGATGGCGCCACACTTTATACCGCTAAAAATTGTCAAACTTGTCATGGCGCTGAAGGTAAAGCACCAATTATGGGTATGTATCCTAAGCTAAACGGTCAAAACAAAGACTACTTAGTAGCGCAAATGAAAGACATCAAATCAGGTGCACGTAATAACGGTATGACCATGGCTATGAAAGCAATGGTTGCAACGGTAACTGATGAAGAGTTTGAAGCAATTGCAGATTACCTAGCTAACGTAAAATAATTTACGCAGCTATACCATTTTAATGCAATTGGTATTTTAGTTTTACAAACAGCCACACAATAGTGTGGCTGTTTTGTTTGGTGTTTGCTATAAAATAGAGACTGCTTTAGACTTCTAAACATCTGTTCGTGCAGGTTAGTAATGTACGTTTTTAAAAGGCTTATTATGTTTGATTTACCCCAACTCAATTTAAAAAATAAAGTATCAGCACAAGAGTGGCAACTTCGTGTTGATTTAGCCGCATGTTATAGACTGGTAGAGCACTTTCGTTGGGGGGATTTAATCTATACGCATTTATCAGCACGTTTGCCTGGCACCGATCACTACCTAGTGAATGCCTTTGGTTTAACCTTTGATGAAGTAACTGCCTCTAATTTAGTAAAGGTCGACTTAGACGGTAACATTATTGATGATACGCCATTTAGTATTAACCCTGCTGGTTTTACTATTCACAGTGCGATTCATGAGGTACGCGAAGACGCTCATTGTGTTATTCACCTTCATACTAAAGAAACAATCGCTGTTGCTACACAAAAAAATGGTTTATTACCGCTTAGCCAGTATTCAATGTTTTCACTGCCATCGCTTTCTTATCATGGCTACGAAGGGCTTGCGGTAAACGACGACGAGCGAAAAGTGTTGCAAGACGATTTAGGCAGCACTAACCATATGTTATTGGTAAATCACGGTGGCTTAACGGTAGGCCCAACGGTAGGCGATGCGTTTATGCGCTTTTATGATTTACAGCGAGCGTGTGAAATTCAATTAGCGCTACAATCAAGCTCGCAAGAGGTTATTGAAGTACCGCAGCCTATAATCGACAATATTTATAATCAAGCAAATGTAGTACACAGTGGCAGCACTGGCGGGCAACTTGCGTGGCCTGCGATGTTACGTAAAGCGTATCGACTTGACCCTAGTTTTGCAAAATAACCCATAGCGGTTAATAAGGAATTTTAATGAAAGTAAATCGCGTTGAAGTATTTGATATTCACTGTCCAGATAGACCTTCTTGGACACCTGTGTTTGTACGTATTCATACTGACGAAGGTATTAGTGGTGTTGGCGAAGCGGGCCTTGCATACGATTTAGGTCACAGTGCTGCAGCGGCTATGATTAAGGAAATGGCAGATGCCTTTTTAATCGGCCACGACCCATTTCAAACAGAAAAACTATGGTCTCGTATGTTACGTGAGAGCTTTTG
This sequence comes from Pseudoalteromonas sp. TAE56, assembly GCF_000497955.1. NCBI lineage: Bacteria > Pseudomonadati > Pseudomonadota > Gammaproteobacteria > Alteromonadales > Pseudoalteromonadaceae > Pseudoalteromonas > Pseudoalteromonas sp. TAE56. Next base: position 114,386 of record NZ_AUTN01000143.1, on the reverse strand, counting down.
GGGCTTAGGTGGCGGACCTGTTGTATATGCTGCAATGAGCGCAATTGATACCGCGCTTTGGGATATAAAAGGTAAAGCGCTTGGTTTACCTGTATATCAATTGTTAGGCGGTAAAGTTAACGACAAACTACGTACGTACGCATCGCAATTACAGTTTGACTGGGATAGCGAATTTAAAGCGCTAGTACAGCCGCAAGAATATGCAGAAGCGGCTTTAAAGGCGATGGCCGAAGGTTACGATGCAGTAAAAGTAGATCCAATTCAGTACGATAAAGACGGTAATACTTATTACGACCGTACAAAAATAATATCACGTACTGAAATGAAGCTATATCGTGCGCGTATGCAAGCTATTCGCGAAGCAGTAGGCGACGAAGTGGATATTATTTTTGAATGCCACAGTTTACCAGGTGTAACAACAGCCATTCAGTTGGGTGAAATTGCAGAAGAATTTGACTGTATGTACTTTGAAGAGCCAGTTAACTATTTAAACCATTCATTACATGCAAAAGTAGCAGATAAAGTTAATGTGCCAATTGCTGGTGGTGAACGTTTGTATAATCGCTGGGGTGTGCGCCCGTACTTAGAAGATCAAAGTATTGATGTTCTGCAACCTGATATTGGCTTATGTGGTGGTTTTACCGAAACCAAAAAAGTGTGTGATTACGCTGATATTTTTGATGTGCGTATTCAAGCTCATGTATGTGGCGGGCCTGTTGCAACAGCAGCATCACTGCACTTAGAAACGGCTATCCCTAACTTTTTGATTCATGAGCACCATACTTATGCGATTAAAAAGTGGAACCGCGAGTTATGTTTACAAGATCCACAACCTAAAAACGGCTTCTTTGAAGTGTCAGAAGAGCCTGGGTTAGGTATTGAGTTAAACGATGAGATTGTCATGCGTTCTCAGCGTGTAGAAATTAAGTAACTTTTTAACCTGAGTTTAGGTTATATAAAAGCCGGTAAGTGATTAGTCACTTACCGGCTTTTACTTGCTTGGGGGGGAGGTAAAGCTTGTTATAACTCGTTAATTTTACATTCGACATCTTTAAGCTCAATAGTTGCTTTACTATCAAGGTGGCGTATATAGCATTGCTTGCCTTTAATCATCAATTCAAACTGATCGGGTGTATTGCGACTTTGCGTGTCGATAATATTATTACCATCTACATTGCTAATGGTTACTGTGCTGCTGGTAGTAAATACATCATCAGCTAATTGAGTCTCTTGCATATGTACCAGTGTTCTAATTGCCTTGCTAACGGCTGTTTTATTCGGCTTTATCAGTAGAGCATGTTGCAGCTTGGGTGTAGGGTCTGGACTTTGCGATATGCAGCCATTGAGAAGAAACGCTGAAAATACAACGATTAGTAAAAAGTACATTTTCATAAATTAGCCGTATTATCATAAAAAGAGAGTTTAATATAACTAGTTTTACTTACACTTGGTAGTAGTGCTTAGCGTTTGCATAGCTAAGGTCATGCCATGTCTTATCGTTTGAGCATAGCGCCTTATGGCAGTGCCATAGATTGTTGTAGCTTGTATTTATTTGGCACACAGGGAAGTTGCTAGCAAACATAATACGCTGCTGGCCAAAGTGATTAAAAAGAAAATTAAAACACGCCGCTTGTTGTTCGCTGGTGAGTTGTAGTAATTCAAAACCAGAAAACTTAATTGCAATATTGTCATGCTGAGCAAGTAACTCAACACCTTGTTGCCAAGTATTTAAATTACTTGGCAGTCCTGCATGATTAATTATAATTTGAAGCTGCGGTAGCTGCTTAGCGTAGTAAGCTATTTGTTTGGTTATTTCGCCATTTTCAATATCAAACTGAGCTTCAAAATGCAGTCGGGTATCTGATAATGTTGTTAGGTTTTTAAAGCTATTAGCATCTAATAAACGCTTTGCGTCAGTATCTTCGGTTATATCTCTAATGCCACACAAACTCAGATGAGCTAAAGCTTCCAGCGAGTTTATAAACTCATCAGCCGATGAGTCAATTTGGTTGTAGCTAATGGCTTTAAATGGAATACCTTTTAAATGCAAGCTTAGCCAGTTTAACTCGTTAATAGGGGAGATGTTATCAAACCCAGCTTCTATATGAACAAGCCCTACGAGTTCAAAGTCAGTACTTTGAACTAGTTGCTGTGCACTTACTGGCTGTTTTATTTTTTCTAAATTTGGCCACGCTGGTGGGTTAGCACCTTGTAGCCATGAGTATTGACCTTCTACTAAATTAAAAAAGTGTACGTGTGGGTCAATAATTTTTAGGCTCATTGCGCAGTCTTCATTGTGCAGTGTAGCCACCGTCTATGCTTTGTAGGCTGCCAGTAATAAAGCTGGCATCGTCGCTTGCTAAAAAGCTCACAAGAGCAGCAACTTCGTCGGCTTGGCCTAATCGGTTAAGCGGTTGCAGACTTGCTTCCTCGGCAACTATTTCAGCTTTGTTTGCGCCACTTTTTGCGCAGTACGCATCTATTGCGTTATGAAAAAGCGGAGTTTCTATTGTGCCTGGGCATACCGCATTTGCTCTAATGTTAAAACTCGCGTAATCAAGCGCTGTTGTTTTAGCCATTGAAGCAAGGGCATGTTTTGTTAGGTTATACGCAAAAGAGTTTTGCTTACCTATAATTGCCTGATCGGAAGCGACTAATATAATAGCGCCGCTATTTTGCGCTTTCATGCTTGGCAATACGCTTTGTACAGCGGCATAAGCGCCTTTAACATTAAGCGCAAAAAGTGCATCGAGAGTTTGCTCGTCGGTGCTTTCTATATTTGCGCTTAAGTGTTTTCCAGCGTTAGAAACAAGTACATCAATACGTTGGCTTTGTTCACAGATAGCGTTGATACAGTTGCGTACCGCCGATACATCACTTACATCACACTGATGAAATATACCGATTTCGCTTAGCTCTATATCAAGGTTATGTACTTCATAGCCATTGTTTAGCAAACGCTTTACTACGGCTAGGCCAATACCTTTTGTGCCACCTGTAACTACTGCAACTTTAGACATACTTACTTCCTTTATTGCTAACTAGTGAGAGTGACCACAGCCGCCTTCAGCGTGCACGTGTCCGTGAGAAACTTCTTCACTTGTTGCTTCACGTACAGATATAACTTCAACGTCAAACGTTAGCGTTTTACCAGCAAATGGATGGTTTAAATCACAATCTGCGTTAAAACGACCAACCTTAACTATAGTAACCTGATGACGACCTTGGTTAGAGCTAACCATTGCTGTCATACCTGGTTTCCATACTTTAACGTCGCCTTGTAGATGCTTTAACGGGATGCGTTGAATTAAGTCATCAACACGCTCGCCGTATGATTCACTTGGCTCTAGAGTTACACTAAATTTTTCGCCTGCTTCTTTACCTTCAAGTGCTTTTTCTAAACCAGGAAGCATGCCTTCGCTGCCATGAATGTAAGTAAGTGGCGCTTCGTTTGTGCTACTTTCTATTTGCTCGCCCGCTTCGCTAAGGGTGTAATGAAATTCAACCGCTGAATTTTTGCTAATTTGCATGCTTGTCTCTTCAAATAATAACTATGTTAGGGCGCAATTTTACGCGAAATATACTTGTTTATAAACTTAACGTGGCTGATTTAGTGTTTTTTGTAAATTTAGCAGAAAATCTTTTTTTGTTGGGGCTGCTTTTTGCTTTTCAGCCTGTGGTATAAACAGTACTAATTGAGTGCCAGGCTTTAAAATACTTGATGCAGAGAGTTTGTTCCATTTTGCCAAGTCGCTATGGGGTACATCGTAAAGTTGACTTATACTCCAAAGGCTATCGCCCGACTTAACTTCGTAATCTATTTCAATGGTGGGAATCGCAATCTCTTGGTGTTCTAAATAAGGGCTAATTTTGTAATCAACAGTTAATGTGCTTGGCAGGGTTTTAGGTTGTCCAACTAATAACTTTTCTCCAACGCCGATTAAATTATTATTTTTGTTATTAAGTTGTTTTAAAGCTTTTACCGACATATTAAAACGTCTGGCGATACCGTAAAGCGTGTCGTTTTGTTTAACGATGTACTCTCCAGCAAAATTTGATTTAAAAAACTGACTTTTTAATAAAGCCTCTTGCCCTATAGGAAGCAGTAAAGTATGCGGCCCGTTAGGTGAGCTTTGATTTTTTAAATATCCCTGATTAATCGCGTGTAACTGCTTTGAACCTATACCAGAGAGCTTAGCGATGACTGAAAAATCGAACTGCTGGCCTATGTTCATTTGTGTGGTAAATGGCTTATATGCAAGCTTTGGGCGTTTAATGCCCTTTTGTGGGTGCTTAACTAAATAGCTTAAAGCGAGTAACTTGGGTACGTAGTCGGCGGTTTCTTTTGGTAGACTGAGTGACCAGTAATCGGTGCTTTTACCGCGTTTTTTGTTTTTTTCGATTGCGCGTTTAACGCGGCCCTCACCACTGTTATAAGCAGCCAAAGCATGTAGCCAATTACCATCAAAGCGTTTATGTAAGTAGCTTAAGTAATCAAGTGCAGCATCTGTTGAAGCAAGTACGTCTTGGCGACCGTCGTACCATTGGTCTGACTTAACTCCAAAGTGATGCGCTGTTGCGCCAACTAACTGCCAAACACCAACAGCTTGCTGTGATGAGGCTATCGTTGGTCTAAAATCGCTTTCTACAAATGGTAGTAATGCGAGCTCCATAGGTAATTGCTTTTGCTCAATTTTTTTTACGATGTGATACAGGTAAGGCGCTGCGCGTTTGCTCACAGTTTGTAAGTAGTTAGGTTGCTTTGCGTACCAGCTGATACGCTTTTTTAGCGCGCGATTTTGATAAACCGTAAAGTGTAGATTGTTGGCTATATGCACCCACAGATCGGTGGTTTTTGGTGGGCGCTTTTTTACGATTGTTTTTTTGAATTGATGTGGTGTAACGTGCTCACTAACTTGGGGCATTTGAGCTACTTCATCATCAGTATCATAAGTATAGTCAGGCTCAAAATGAGTAAATATTTGTGGAGCTTCTTGTGGTTCTTGCTCCGTTGATTGACAACCAAATAACAAAATACCCAAACAACATAAAACCAAACTGCGCATAGTGATCACTTTTGTAAATTCCTTTTATTATTTTAACACAATCCGTTGTGTTGAGTTATTCTGCGCTTTTTGCGCGATTTAGACCAGCTTGTAAAAAGAAGTTACTCGATTTTATATTAAGCGCTTCTTGTTTGTAAGGCTCAATAACTGATTCAGGAAACGACAGCATTAACTGCTCAATACTTTGATCTTTATTGTTTTTAACGTGCTCTGTTATAGCTGTTAAAAATGATAGTGGCTGTTTCAGCTGCTCTTTTGTTAATGTACCGCCGTGCCCAGGTAAAATAATAGTGAGCTTTTCGTCGTTAATATATTGCTTAAGCAACGCTTGCCAACTTTTAAGTTCACCGTGTCCAGGGTAAGGAAGCCAGTCAACGATATCGCCACCAATCAGCACACTGCCATTATTAGTAGTAATAGTTAAATCGCCGTTAGTATGGGCTTGCTGCGGCTCAAGCGTTACCTCAAAATCACCAAGGTCGATAACTTTACGACTATCAATTACTATTTTGGGTTTGCTAAGCTGATGCTCCTGCCAGCGAAAAAGTCGTTTTTTTGCAAGTTCTAACTTATTTCGCCATTTAGCTTGCTCTTCTTTGGGCACATTCGCTAATCGTTGGTAGCTCAGCTCAATGCTCTTTTCATATGTGTCTAGTTTGTCGGTATATGCTGTTTGATAAAGGTTAAAATTTTTATTTACCTGCTGATGAACAATGAGCTTGGCACCTGGATAAAAACTTTGCATAACCGCCATNGTAGCCACTAAATAGCATAAGGGTGTTTTAAGGCGGTTCTTTAAATCTTCAGCAAGTTGTTCAACTGCAGCAAAATTGGCGCTCGTATCAACAAGTAGGGCACATTTTTCGCCTTCAATTAACACTTGGTTAGAGTCGTAAAAGCGAAGCTTGTCTTGTTGCTTTAAAAACTGAATATGAGGGTTTATAGTATTCCAAGTGACGGCAGCATAGGTGCTAGGTACTATTGATAATAAAGTGCATGCTAATAGTAAGTGCTTACATGAAGAGGCTATGTTTGAAAGTTTTAACTTCATTTATTATCTCTACGCTGATGTTTAATTACTTTAATAATAAACAAAAAGCGCAGTATGCGCTTTTTATTTTTGGTGTTTGGGGTCATTTGCCAAATGCTGACTGAGTTTATCAATCAATTGGTCTTGATGCTGTTGTTCAACTGTAGCCTGTGTTTTTGCTTCTAGCAATTCGTGGCTTAAGTTTAATGCTGCCATTAGTAGGGCTTTTTGATCGTTTCTAACGGTTGAGCGTTGCTTCATTTGCTCAACTAAGTCATTTAGATTTTTAGCTGCTGCTATTAATGCATCTTCCTGCCCTTCAGGGCAAGCAAATTGCTGCTCTTTACCTAGCAACTCAACAGTGACCCGCTGGTTTTGCAGCTCAGACATTAGCTAGCCTGTTGTGCGCTTTGTAACTTATCAAGAAGACCAGATAAAGTAGTGCTGGCATCTTTTTGCTTTTCTTCATTTTCTAAAGCTTCAAGTTGTAGCAATTCGTTGTCATCGCTTAGTTTAGTGTTCTGTTCTTTTAAAGTAACAACATCTGTTTGTAATTGGTTATTACGTTCGATTAAAGAATCGATCAGTTGTTCGAGTTGTTGAAGAGTAGTGTTATTCATAAAGGCGCTCATATAACTGTAATTAATGTCATGCAAATGTAAAGCAAAGTGTGTTGATTTGCCAGCATTTACGGTGGTTTTAGCTGATTTTTCTTCTTCATTAAGGGATAATTCAGCATATGAGCTTTTTCATTCAGAAATGGTTCACTTAAACACTCTCTTATCTTGGTGTAAGTTGCCAAAGCCTAGTGCTTATGGTTCACTTACGATATTAAATTGCGTATGGCGAAAATAAATAATGCTTAGTTACAGACACTCATTTCATGCGGGTAATCCTGCCGATGTACTTAAACATTTAGTACTGGCACAAGTGCTAAATTATCAAACAATTAAAGATAAACCGCTTGATTATATAGACACACATTCAGGTGCTGGCTTTTTTGAACTTGCAGCTGCCGACGCGCAAAAAACGCAAGAGTATCAAGATGGTATTGAAAAACTTTGGCAACATAAAAGTGAGCATGCTGAGCTTAATGAATACATTGAATTAATTAAGTCATTTAACGACACTGACGAACTTGCGTTTTATCCGGGTTCACCAAAAATTGCAGAGCATTTTTTGCGCCGCCAAGATAAGGGTTGGTTTTTTGAACTGCACCCGCGCGATTTATTATTGCTTGAAGAAAACATGCAAGGTAAGCGATCTATTCGTGTGCGTGGAGAGGATGGTTTTGCAGGTTTAGTTGGTTTATTACCACCAGCATCTCGCAGAGCGTGTGTGTTAATTGACCCTCCATACGAAATTAAAGATGACTACGAAACAGTTGTAAAAACCTTAGTTAAAGCTCATCAGCGTTTTGCTACAGGTACTTACATGATTTGGTATCCGGTTGTAGACAGAGAGCGCATTGATAATATGGAACAGGGCTTAATTGACTCAGGAATGCGCAACATTCAGTTATTTGAATTAGGCACTGAAGCGGATACTGACGTACATGGTATGACAGCATCGGGCATGATTGTAATTAATCCTCCGTGGAAGCTAAAGCAAACAATGGATGCAATAATGCCTGAACTTGTTAGTTTGATAAGTGAGCCAAGTGGTTTTTACAGAAGTGAGCAACTCGTTGATGAGTAACTTTAAATAGCGCTTATAACGAATAATAAAATGCCCAGCTTTGCTGGGCATTTTATTTAAAATCAGTACGAATGTGTTAGGTAATATATATAAGGGATCTAAATATTAATTAAAATAAACCGCACTAAAAGTAGCAAGCGTATTACCGCGACTGTTTTTAAGCTTTAGTGATTCACCTGTTATTTCCCACTTTGAAGTTTTGCTAAGTACGTCAGACATAGCCGCTTCTTGGCTCATATTATCCGAGCACATCTTTTTTGTACTTGCTAGCTGACTAAGTGTAATTGTTTGCTGCTCGGTACTATAGCTTCCGCTAAAATTATTACAGCCTAAAAAGCCATTAACGCGGTGGTCTTTATTGAACTGAATGAACGGTTCTTTAGTTGTAACATTCACAGTTTGAGCATTTATTGTTATTGCTTTCCAGTAAGTATTTGTGAGTGTTACATCGGGTTTTTGAGTCGACACTTTTGAAAGCTCAATTTTATAGGGGGTAGTTAACTGTGATTCTGTAAACGGGTCGTGATTTGTTGTACTTGTGTAAAGCACTTTGTCTTTATTTATAATTCTGGCGCTTAGGCTATAGCGATGTTTATCGCTAATTTTGCTGGCATCATAAATTAGCTTAACGGTAAATGGCGGGGCTTGTGTAACATCAATCACTTCTTGTGTGATTATATCAGCTTTTACATCCATTTTAGATACATTGGAAAGCGTAACTATTAATTGCGAGCCAGAGCGAAGCATACTGCGATCTTTGTAGCTAACTTGAATAGTTAGGGTAGATATTGCTTTTGCTTGCTCTGTATTTTCAGTTGGCTTAGTTTGCTCACCGCAGCCAGTTACTGCAAAAGCGCTAAGCGCCAATAAGCCAATCCCTGCAACTGCCTTTTTACGCGAAGATACTGCTTGATGCTTTTCCATGTTGGTTATCCTTACTCAATATTATGTCCTTAGTGTATTACCTAGTTACTTAATCATTCCTTAACTTATTTTAAACATAAAAAAAGGCGCATTAGCGCCTTTAATAATTAAAAACAAACGATTATTTTTTAACAAACTTAGTTAAAATAACAATGCGCTGGCCGTCAACACGCCCTTCAATATGTTCAGGGTTGCTGGTTAGACCAATATTACGAACAGCTGTTCCACGTTTAGCGGTAAGGCTACTGCCTTTAACATCTAAGTCTTTAATTAGGGTAACAGTATCGCCTGCTTGAAGTACTACACCGTTGCTATCTACATGCTTTAAATCATCATCTTCGGCAAGTGCTTTTTTAGCCCACGTTAGCGTGTCTTCTTCAAGGTAAATCATGTCTAGCGCATCTTGTGCCCAGCCATTATCAGGCGCTAAACGCGAAAGCATTCTGTAAGCTACAACTTGTACTGCAGGAGTTTGGCTCCACATGCTATCGTTTAAACAGTGCCAATGTGTAGGCGTTATTTCGCTGTTATTCTCGATTTGATCTTTACATGTTTGACACGTATAAATGCATTTATCTGAGTGGGTTTCAGTTACCGGTGGTACTTCATAAACAGATAAGTTCTCGGTGGCTGCACACAATTCACATTGATTACTACTACGTTCGATTAAGGCTTTTTCAATACTCATGGGGCTCTTTCTGGTTCTGGTCGAGTTAACATTTGCTGCTATTATACTCCAAAACACGAGCTCTGCGCCATTAGTCCCTTAATTTTGTGTGGGTATATTGCTCATATACTTATCTTCAATACTTTTTATATAACCTTGAGTATGAAGGTTTTTAATTGCTAGGTCTATTTGTGGCAATAACTTTTTATGTTTGCTCAATAAACGAATTCTTAAAAAACCATGGGAATGCTGTGCGCCAAATGTAATGTTTATCCCTAACTTTTTTGCCCAATATAGCGCAGTTAACTTGCCTGCTAGTGCAGCTTCTACGCGGTTTCTTGATAGAGCGGTCATAAGTTCTTTTTCGGATGGAAAGTCAACACGCTCAAAGGTGTTGTCATTAAAGTAATAGTAACCTAGTACCGTTCCTATATTTTTACCCTTTAAGCTATCAGTGCTTTGCCAGTTCTGGGCATTTTGAGGAAGAGTAACAATCATTTCTGAAGCATAAATAAGCGGCTCTGAAAAAACATAACGAGGATCATTTCTCTCACTCTTTGGCAGCCATTCTAATGAAATAACATCAAAATCGATTATTTCATCTTGTAAATATTTGGTAATACGCTTTGTGGGTAGGTCGATATGAGAAGCTGCAATATTTGCATCATCGAGAATTTTTTCAATAATTTCGGGTAATACACCAGGCTTTTCTGGATCATTTGTATAATATGGATAATGACTACCTGACGCGCTAACATTATATTTGAGGGGAGTAGGATTAATGCTGGCATAGCTAGAAAATACAAATAGCAGAGGACTCAGTAGTAATAACCGAATAAAGTTAGCCAAATCTCCACCTTTTATATTAATATTTTTATATTAGTGTTGTGTAATTTTAACATTTTTGCAATGACGACTATGTTTATCTTATGCGAGTTGCATTAAAGTACACATATTATTGGCTGTTTTGCCATCTTTTATTTATAGGTTTAGAGCCAAGTGAAATTAAATAACATACCTGATGAGGTACAAAAAATAACTCAGTTTGTCGCGCGGCAACCTATTTTTGATATAGACCAGAATGTATTCTCTTACGAACTGCTCTATCGAGACTCTGCTAATAATGCGTTTCCTGTAGGTACTTCTGATGTGCATGCAACAAGCCGGCTGTTTTTTAATGCATTAATGTTGGTAGGTTTAGATAGGCTTACCGCGCATCATTTGGCTTTTATAAACTTGTCATCAGAAACTATTCTCGATAACTTTCCCAAACTTTTATTGCCAGAAAATAGTGTTATTGAAATAGTGGAGCGAACAGGTAATATTCCTGCGGTGGCTGAGCGTGTGCAAGAACTTAAAAAAGAAGGGTATGTTTTTGCGTTAGATGATTACGATGGCGATCCAAAATGGGAGCCACTGTTAGCACATGTTGATTACATAAAAATTGAGATAGATGATCCGGTTATTAAAACCAATATGCGTATTAAAAAAATAAAACGCGCAAATCCACATGCAAAAATAATTGTTGAACGAATAGAGACGCATGAACAATTTAATGTATTAAAATTGGCTGGTTGCGATTTATTTCAGGGGTTCTTTTTTTCTCGCCCAGAAATGATTACATATAAAGGTGTAGAGCCTTCAAAGTTAACTTTATTTGATCTATTGCGTTTTACAGCAAAAGACACACTTTGCTTTAAAGAAGTTCATCAACGTGTGGCTAGAGATGTCGCCATAACAGCGCGAGTTTTAAAGTTAGCTAATGCGCGTTCAGGCAAAGCAAATTTAGTCATTACTTCTATTTCACAAGCGGTTATTTATTTAGGTGAGGACACAATAAGGCAATTTGTACGTGTTTTAGCAATTAGTGAGTTGGGGGTCGAAAAACCAACTGAATTAACTAAGCTTGCTTTAACGCGGGCTCAATTTATGTCGCTAATATTGGAGCAAAACAACAGCGATTTGACAGAACAAGGTTACTTAGTCGGTCTATTTTCTGTGCTTGATGCTATTTTAGATGCTGATTTAAAAGATATAGTTAATGAATTTACCTTGGATGCAGCTATATCAGATGCTTTGTTACTTGAAAAAGGTATTTTAGGTGAATGTTTATCATTAATAAAAGAGTTTGAAGTTGATAACCTTGATAAAGCGATGATTCAGTTGGCTAAAATAAATCCTGACCTACATGTTGGGCATATGTTTAATTTTTTACTGGATGCTGTTTTATACAGTGATGATATTATTGAGGCAATAGCAGAATAAATATGCGTAATTGGTTGTCGGTTATAAGTGTAGTGGTTGCTCTTTTTTTATTGTTTCCTGGTATTACAAAACCAGTATTAACAATAGAGGGCAACATAGATAAATCAAAACTAGCGCAAGCGGGTATTGAAATGCTGGCTGAAGAGGGCGATGGTCGCACTCGCAGCATGCTAATGATGTTCTCTAACATGCTAGGGCTCGATAAGTTAGAAGGTGAGATTAGCGCCTATAACAAAACACAAAGTATTTTAGGCACAGTTAAAGAGCTTGCTCGCAATAATAATTTATTTGTAGCCGCTTTAGTGGGGTTGTTTTCTATTGTTATTCCAAGCTTGAAGCTGCTATTACAATTGCTTTATTGTTGCCTACCTTTGAATGGGTTTAAGCAAAAGCTCGGTCTGGTTATTTGTGCATTAAGTAAGTGGAGCATGGTTGATGTATTTGTTATTGCATTAATAGTGACTTACCTTGCAGGTAACGCTCATGGTAAAAGTGGTGAGCTACTTGTTATGAATGCACAATTTGGTGAGGGTTTTTGGTATTTTAGCGCATATTGTATATTTGCAATTATTGCGAGTAACTTAATTAAAACACCTGCTAAACCGCAGTCTACATAATTAAAGTATTTGTGGTTGCCGTTAGGTTACCTTACAATCATTTTAAAGTTTATTAAAAGGCATAATGTTGCAACGTTTTTACTCTAGTTTACTCATGATAACTTTGCTGCTCACTTTTGTGGGTCAGGCAGTTGCGTCTGTAGCTATGGTATGCGAAATGCCACATATGCCAACTAAAACAGTAATGCATGCCCAAATGCCAATGACACATAGTAGTGATGCAACTGCGGCTGCTAGTATGTCTGAAAATATGATGCAGATGGATTGTTGCGACGACGAAAGTACGCCACAAAATGACTGTAAATGCCCTATCAGTGGCTGCGCTGCTAATTCAATGCTTAATGTTGATACTTTATTTAGCGTTACTTTACTTGAATCTGAAAAAGTAAATGTACGTGTATTTACTACACAAATTAATATACCTCGTTCACTCTACCGCCCTCCTATGTCTGCTTAATAGCAGGATAGGTGTAATATCAATTTTATTGAAAACATGCTCATTCTAGCGAGTTAAATAACTCTCTAACTGCGTTAAAAATTACTTATATAAAGCAACTATACTGCGTAATTTTTTCCTTGTTATAGAGCTATTTCCCTACCGCAATAATAGATCATTAATTCAATGCAATTGATATAGAAGGTTTTGTAAAACTCCTAAACACCTTTTTTGCTTCCTAATTTAAGATTTTCTTTTATTTTTAGATGGAGCAGGTGATGAACCACGCTGTAAGTATTAAAGTCGTATTATGTAGTGTTGTGTTATTTAGCACCGCTGTTAATGCGCAAAACAATTCAAATAACCTAAATACCGAAATACTAAAGCAAACTAGTCATGAGCAAACGCTTAGCTTAACGCAAGCGCTTAATTATGCGCTAACGCATGAGCCATGGCTAAAAGCGAGTGGCTACCAAGAAGATGCAGCAATAGCACAAAGCATTGCCGCAGGCACCTTACCCGATCCTGTTTTAACGGTTGGCTTACTTAACTTACCTACTAACGGTTATGCGTTTGATCAAGAAGGGATGACGCAGCTTAAAGTTGATTTGAGCCAAAAGTTTAGCCGAGGGAATAGCTTAGCGCTTAAACAAAAAGCATTAGCACAGTCTGCTCAACAATATCCTTGGCAGCGCGCCGATCGCTTAGCACAAGTAAAAGCAATTGTGATTGAGTCGTGGTTAAACGCGTATCGTGCTCAGCGAAGTATTGCTTTGATTGAGCAAGATAAAGGGCTATTTACTCAGCTTATTGACATTACCGAAGCAAGCTACGCAAGTACCTTAGGTAAAACACGTCAGCAAGATATTATTCGTGCGCAATTAGAGCTCACCCGCCTTGAAGATAAGCTAGTTATGCTTGAGCAGCAGTTTGAAAGTGCTAAAGGCCGTTTAGCACAGTGGTTACCTATTAATATGCTTATGCAGCCTTTAAATGCCGAGTTTACTAAAACCACAGGGCTGGTTGATTTTTCGAACCTTGAATTTGATGAACTAATACAGTTGCTTATGGCGCATCCCGCAATTATTGCGATAGAAAAAACCGTAACGGCAAAGCAAACCGAAGTTGCACTCGCTAAGCAAAGCTACAAACCTCAAATGGGCGTTAATGTGGGTTATGGTTACCGAGATGATACCCCGATGGGTGAGTCGCGAGCTGATTTACTCTCGGTAGGGTTTAGTATTGATTTGCCATTGTTTACTGATAACAGACAAGATCAACAGGTTAAATCGGCTATTGCTAGTGCAGAAGCGACTAAAACACAAAAGCTGGTGGCGCTTCAAAAACTCAAAGGCATGTACTTTAAGGAGTTTAGTCAACTCGCTCGTTTGCAAAAACGCGATGCGCTTTATCAAAATACGTTATTACCGCAAATGTCAGAGCAATCTCAGGCAACACTTAATGCTTATACGCGCGACGATGGGGATTTTTCTGACGTGATGCGCGCGCGCATTAGTGAGCTTAACGCCAAAATAGACGCACTTAATATTCAAGTAGATCAACATATTATTACCGCCCGCCTTAATTATTATGCAAGTAGCTTAGACACCCAAGTAATGAGCGATCAAACTGGAGAATTACACAATGAATACTAATTTAAAGTTACTTGTTGCCGCCTTAGTTGGCGCAGGCGCCTTTGGGTTAATAGGCGGCTTAGTAATGCAATTTTTACCTAGCAACTCGCCAATGAATGTACAGCAAAATGCTAACAAACAACCCTTATATTGGGTAGCCCCTATGGATAGTAATTACAGGCGTGACACGCCAGGGCTTTCTCCAATGGGAATGGATTTAGTACCTGTGTATGAAAACGCTAGCAACGCTCAGGACGGACTTGGTGCTGTAACTATTTCGCCTGCAGTCGTTAATAACTTTGGTGTAAGAACTGCCAAAGTGCAGCTTAAAACACTTCACAGCGATATAAATACTGTGGGTTATGTGCAATATAACCAAGACCAACTTATTCACATTCATCCGCGTGTAGAAGGCTGGATTGAAAGTTTATACGTTAAAGCACAAGGCGCAGAAGTTAAAGCTGGTGAGCCTTTATATACATTGTATTCACCACAATTGGTGAACGCACAGGAAGAGCTTTTATTGGCAGTTAATCGTAATAATACCGTGTTAATTCGCGCAGCAAAGGCGCGTTTAGAGTCGTTAAATGTGTCTGATGGATTTATTGAGCGCTTACAAAAAAATAAAAAGATAATGCAAAATATTACTTTTTACGCAAAGCAAAGTGGTGTGGTAGATGAGCTAACAGTACGAGAAGGCTTTTACGTTAAACCTGGCACATCAATGATGAGTATTGCTCAGCTTGATGAAATTTGGGTAGAGGCGGAAGTGTTCGAGCGCCAATCAGAACAAGTGAGCGTTGGTTTACCTGTAACAATGACGCTTGATTACTTAAAAGGTCAAAAGTGGGAAGGTAAGGTTGATTACATTTACCCCGCGCTTGATGCTAAAAATCGGACGCTGCGTGTAAGGCTTAGGTTTGAAAATGCAGATCATCGGTTAAAACCAAATATGTTTGCACAAGTGAGCATTCACGCTAAAGCGAGTAAGGCGCAATTTACAGTCCCTAAAGAAGCGGTAATTCGCACGCAGCATCAAAACCGTGTAGTTATTGCATTAGGTGAGGGTCGTTTTAAATCGGTAGAAGTCGACGTTGGGCAAATTAATAGTAATGAAGCGGTGATTTTGTCAGGTGTAATGACAGGTGACACGGTAGTGACTTCAGCGCAATTTTTAATAGACTCTGAATCGAGTAAAAGCTCTGACTTTAAACGAATGGAAATGCCTAGTTCTGGTATTAGCTCAGGTATGAGTTCGGATTCTGGTTCAGACTCAAATATGAACATCAACATGCAGCCACAAAGCGCCACGGTTAACGGCACTATTAACGCCATAGATACACAAAATCGCATTATTAATATTAGCCGAGAAGCCATTGAAAAATGGAATCGAGAACCCGCCACAATGGACTTTGTATTAGCGCCAGATATTGATATTAGTCAGTTTGAAAATGCCCAGTATATTAATTTTACTTTTAGCATTATTAACGATGAATTTGTAATTACTAAAGCGCAAAACGCAGAGCCGATTGATCATTCTGCTATGCAACCTATGCAATATAGTTCTCACTAGGAGCCATTATGATAACTGCCATTATTCGCTGGTCTGTTAGCAATCGCTTTTTTGTGTTGTTGCTTACATTAATTTTACTGGGTGGAGGGTTGTTTGCTGTAAAAAATACTCCCGTGGATGCCTTGCCTGACTTATCTGATGTTCAGGTCATTATAAAAACCACTTATCCGGGGCAAGCGCCGCAAGTAGTGCAAGACCAAGTTACATTTCCGCTCACCACAGCAATGCTTTCTGTGCCGGGTGCGCAAACTGTAAGGGGTTTTTCGTTTTTTGGAGACTCGTACGTTTACGTTATTTTTGACGAAAAAACCGATTTGTATTGGGCGCGTAGCCGAGTACAAGAATACCTAAGCCAAGTAGCGAGTAGATTACCCGATAGCGCTACGCCAGAGCTTGGCCCTGATGCAACAGGCGTAGGTTGGATTTACTTATACGCACTAATTGATAAAACAAATAAACACGATATTAGTCAGCTACGAAGCTTACAAGATTGGTTTTTAAAGTTTGAGCTACAAACTGTGCCCGGTGTATCTGAAGTGGCTGCTGTTGGTGGCATGGTTAAGCAATACCAAGTCAATGTAGAGCCCGATAAATTACGCGCATATGGTATTCCGCTAAGCCTTATTCAAACAGCTATTCAACAAGGCAACCAAGAGATGGGCGCCTCGGTAGTTGAAATGGCTGAAGCTGAATACATGGTAACAAGCACCGGCTACATTAAGAGTGTTGCCGACTTGGAAGCTATTCCGCTTGGTGTAAACGCCAACGGTACTGCGCTGCAATTACGTGATGTAGCTGATATTCGGGTTGGACCGCAAATGCGCCGTGGTATTGCAGAGCTAAATGGCGAAGGCGAAGTAACCGGCGGCATTGTTATTATGCGCTATGGCGAAAATGCACAAAAAACCATTGAGCTCGTAAAAGAAAAACTAGAATCGCTTAAAAAGGGATTACCAGAGGGCGTTGAAATAGTCCCTGTGTACGATCGCTCTAACTTAATAAATAACGCGGTAGATAATCTAACAAGTAAGCTAATTGAAGAGCTTATTGTAGTTGCCTTAGTGTGTGTGGTGTTTTTGTTTCATGTGCGCTCATCGCTGGTGGCGATTATTACCTTACCGCTTGGGATTTTAACGGCATTTATAATTATGTATTGGCAGGGGATTAACGCCAACATTATGTCTTTAGGAGGAATTGCAATAGCCATAGGCGCAATGACCGACGGCGCTATCGTTATGATTGAAAATATGCATAAGCATATGGAAAAAACGCCCCTTACCAAGGAAAACCGTTGGGAAGTTGTGGCTAAATCAGCGAGTGAAGTAGGTCCTGCATTATTTTTTAGTTTATTAATTATTACCGTCAGCTTTATGCCGGTATTTATTTTAGAAGCGCAAGAAGGGCGTATGTTTGCGCCACTGGCTTACACTAAAACCTATGCTATGGCAGCGTCTGCTGGGCTTGCGATTACCTTAGTGCCGGTATTAATGGGTTACTTTATTAGAGGTAAAGTTATTTCGGAGCAAAAAAATCCAGTTAACCGATTACTTGTTGCAGCGTATCGGCCATTACTTAACTGGGTGCTTAAATTTCCAAAAATGACATTGGTACTCGCGGTGGTCGTGTCTGTTATTGGCTTTTACCCGGTAAACAAAATAGGCAGTGAATTTATTCCGCCACTCGATGAGGGCGACTTAATGTATATGCCCACAACGTATCCAGGTTTATCGGTAGGTAAAGCGCGCGAAATACTACAGCAAACCGACAAGTTAATTGCCACAGTACCCGAAGTTAAAACGGTATTTGGTAAAGTTGGGCGAGCAGAAACTGCAACAGATCCTGCGCCTCTTACAATGATAGAGACGTTTATTCAGCTAAAACCAAAAGACGAATGGCGCGAGGGTATGACCCTTGAAAAGCTGAAAAAAGAACTCGACGGCTTAGTTAAGTTTCCAGGGTTGACGAATGCGTGGGTAATGCCAATTAAAACACGTATTGATATGCTCGCAACGGGTATTAAAACTCCCGTGGGCATTAAAGTTGCGGGACCAAAGTTGAGCGAAATTCAAAAAATTGGTCAACAAATAGAAGTGCTTTTAAAAGATGTGCAAGGCACCGCATCGGTTTACTCAGAGCGCGTAGCCGGTGGACGTTATATAAAAGTAGATATAAATCGTGAAAAAGCCGCGCGTTATAGCTTAAACATTAGCGACGTACAACAAGTTGTATCTACTGCAATAGGTGGTACAAACGTAACACAAACGGTAGAAGGGCAAGAGCGTTACCCTGTTAATTTACGTTATCCGCAAGCATACAGAGACTCGCCAGAAGAGTTAATGTTGTTACCTATTGTAACGCCTACAGGGCAGCGTATAGCACTTGGTGATGTAGCTGATGTATTTATTGAAGATGGACCGCCAGGTATAAAAAGCGAAAATGCGCGCTTAAACGGTTGGAGCTTTATTGATATAGACGGTGTTGATATTGGTACTTACGTTGAGCACGCTCAGCAAGTGCTCAATAAAGACCTAATACTACCTGCTGGCTACTCAATTACGTGGGCTGGGCAGTATGAATACATGCAGCGCGCTAAAGACAAACTGACTTATGTATTACCACTTACATTAGCGATTATTATTGTATTGCTTTACCTTAATTTTAGAAGCTTTGCTGAGGTCACTATTATTATGGCTACGTTGCCACTGGCAATGATTGGTGGCGTATGGCTAATGTATTTAGAGGGCTTTAACTTTTCAGTTGCAGTAGGTGTAGGCTTTATTGCCTTAGCTGGAGTAGCGGTAGAAATAGGAGTCATTATGTTGGTGTATTTAAACCAAGCCTATCAAGAAAAGTGCCTCGAAGCAGAGCAAGCCGGAAAACCGCTTAGCTTAGTGCAATTACAGCAAGCCATTATTGAAGGTGCAGGGCTTCGAGTACGCCCGGTTATGATGACTGTCGCGACAATTATTATCGGCTTATTACCTGTACTTTATGGTACAGGCACCGGAAGCGAAGTAATGAGCCGAATAGCAGCGCCTATGGTTGGCGGTATGGGCAGTGCAATTGTACTCACCTTACTTGTTATTCCTGCTGTTTACTTGCTGTGGCGCAAACAAGGACTTAAATAATAAATACACAGAGTAATACGCTAATTTGATGGCGTATTACTCTATAAAAGTTACTCATAATTTGTAAGTTGTTCTATTTAATAGCTCGTTATTACTCATATTTAAATTAACCAACTGTTTTTAAATGGCTTTTTAATTGGCACGCTTTACGCAGTGTATTACCTATACAGTCAACAAGTAAGGAATGCACATGCAAGTTAAAACAATTAAAGAGGTATACGATTGGACCGTTTTGTTTCATACGCAAATGGCGGCTAATTTTTATAGCGTAAAGGATTTACTCGATGAACATAATGCAATGCTGGTGGACTACTACCTAAATTACGAAAAAAAACTCGCCGAAGATTTAGTCGGGTTTAAAGCGATAACTGAAATAAATACGCTCGATACATACAGCTATGAATACTTTGCTAAAAATCCTGAGTTAATTACCTTTGATGATATTAGTAAAGATCAGCAATTCGATGAGAAAGTTATCCAAGCTTATTTATCAGAGCAGCATCAAAAAGTGATTGAGCTATATGAATACTTACTTGAACGCGCCGAAACCCAAAGTGGGCAAGAAAAGCTTCAACAAATACTAGAGCTTGAAAAGCAAGGTATAAAGCAAATGATGCAAAGTACTAATCGACATATGGATATGTAGCTATAAAAGCAGGGTGTTAGTCACCCTGCTTTTGCTGGTCTAGGAGCAATTAAGTGCTATACCTACCTTTTTCAAATAACGTTGCTCTAGCTCTAAATCTGCTTGCAGTAGAGTATGCTCTTGCAGGTAGTTATCGCAAAACTTTATAAATAATCCGGTGCTATTTGCGCTAATTTCCATATTTGGTTTTTGGCTCACTTGGCGTTTCTGATTAAATAAAATCGCTAAACGTAAAATAGTGATGAGTTTAAGTACTTGTTGTTGCGAAATAGTTATAAATTCAGAGAGTTCATCGAGTTTAATTTTTTTACGATAAAAACGAATGAGTGAGCTGAGTATTAATTGCTCTTGCTGCGTAAAGCCTGGCAGCTGGCTATTAGCAACAATATAGGCGCTGTGTTTATTAATACCCGATGAGTTAATCGATAGACCAATTTCATGTAATTTTGCTGCCCAAATTAGTAAAGCAACATCGTCTTTATTATTAAGCTGCCAAGACGACTTTAAACGTTCATAGAGCCAAATAGCGGTATCTGAAACTCGCGTTGCGTGAGCTTTATCTACAGTGTACCTGTCGCTAACATTATTTATGGTATTACTGCGTATATCTTTATCAGCCAATTTTTGCTGCATTTCATGAAGCAAACCCTCACGTAGCGAAAAATCACTATAAGTTAGTTCGGTGATTGCAAATTCTCTAAAAATTGCAATTAAAATGGCAAGTCCGCCACACATACTCTGCTGGCGTTCTGGTGTTAGCCCTTCGATTTCTAAATTATCAATTCTTTTTGCTTTTATAAATTGTTGTTTAAGGCTTAATAAGTCGTCGTAAGTTATGCAAGGCTGATGTGGATTTTGAGCGCTCACCATAGCCAAAATGGATTTAATAGTACCAGATGTACCAATAACGTTTTTCCAACCCTCGGCTACATAATTGGCAAAAATAGCTTCTATTTCTTGTTCAGCTTTTATTTCAGCTTTATTAAAGCGTTTTGAATTTATTATACCGTCACTGAAAAATTGATTTGTGTAACTCACACAGCCCATATTTCGACTCGTAAGTAACTTATGTTTAAAGTGCTTACCAACTATAAGTTCTGTACTACCGCCGCCTATATCGATAACAAGGCGGTTATCTTCATTATGAACGTAATGGGCAACTCCTTGATAAATCAGTCGTGCTTCTTCTTGTCCTGCAATTACATCTATATGAAAAGGAAATGCTTTATTAGCCTGTGTTAAAAATGCATGAATATTTTTAGCTCTACGAAAAGTATAAGTAGCTGCTACTTTTACGTTGCAGGCGGGGAAATCTTGTAGTGTTTTTGCAAACTGTTTAAGTACAATTAAGGCACGGTCAATTGCTTGCTGGCTTAGCCTAAATTTATCGTCTAGGCCATCCGCTAAATATACGCGCTGCTTTTCTTTATGCAGGATTTGTAGTGTGCCATCAACTTCACGAGCAACCACTAAGTGAAAGCTATTTGAGCCTAAATCGACGGCTGCTATTGAGGGATGATCATTCATTATTATAATTGTGTTCCCATTTTTTTAGATGGTCATAAATTGCAATTTGCGAACGTATTTTTTTTCTGTTTCCGCGTCTAACATACGTATTTTTTTGTTCACTGTCGATTAGTCGCGCTTTAGTACGGTCTTTAAATTGTAGCTCTAAAATATCAATAATGAGCTGTTTTAATTTAGCATCTAAAATTGGTACGCCCACTTCTACACGATGATCTAGGTTGCGTGTCATCCAATCGGCAGACGAAATATATACTTTATCATCGCCGTTATTACCAAACACCATCACTCTAGGGTGCTCTAAAAAGCGGTCAACAATACTTATTACTCTTATATTGTCGCTGAACTTAGTAATCCCAGGTATTAACGAGCACATTCCGCGTACAATTATACGTACTTTAACGCCTCTGCGGCCCGCGTAATAAAGCTTATCGACAAGTTGCTTATCTACTAAATTATTTATCTTGAGAGTGATTTTTCCTAGTTTTCCATTTTCTACATGTTGAATTTCTTTATCTATTAAATCCAAAAGCATATCGCGTGCATTAACAGGTGAGATCATTAAGTATTCAAAATTAAAGGGTTTATAGCTGCTTTCTATAAATTTAAATACACTATCGCACTCCTCAGAAATACCAGTATGTTTAGTGAAAAGGCTAAAATCTGTGTAAATTTTTGCCGTTTTTTCGTGAAAATTCCCCGTGCCTATATGTGCGTATTTTACTATTTTGTTTTTTTCTTTACGGTGAATAATACACAATTTACTATGTACTTTTAATGCTGGAATACCAAAGATTACTTTTATACTGGCACTACTTAATACCTTTGCCCATTCAATATTATTTTGCTCATCAAAACGAGCTTTTAATTCGACCATTACCGTTACTTTTTTGCCATTTTTAGCTGCATTGATAAGTGAAGAAATAAGCCGAGACTTACTTGCAACACGATAAATATTAACTTTTATTTGTGTAACCATAGGATCAAATGCAGCTTGGCGTACAAATTCTAATAAATGGTTAAAGGTATGATATGGGTAGTAAAGTAATATGTCGTGACAGGTTATGGCATCAAATACACTGGTATGTTTGTTAAATGCGGTACTTTGAAGTGCTGGCAGTGGCTTATTTTCGAGATACTGACGGCCTACATTTGGAAAAGTAATAAAGTCTCTAAAGTTTCGGTAGCGGCCTGCAGGTATTAATGCATCGTGGTGGGTCACGTTTAAACGCTTTTTCATTACCTTTAACATGCTCTCTGGCATTGCTTCATCGTATACAAGACGAACTGGTTCTGCGTAAATTCGCTGTTTTAGGCCTTTTGACATTTTATCAAGTAAGCCCTCTTCTAGCTCATCATCTAAATTATATTCTGCGTCGCGAGTTAGTTTTATCGCATGACCTTGAATGGTTTCAAAAGTAAAAAAGTTACTAAATACATCATTTAAAAAATATAAAATTACGTCATCTAGCATTACAATAGTTTTATGACGTCGAGTTTTTTCTGGTGGTAGTATTATGAATCTAGACACTCGGTCTGTAGGTACTTCTAGCATAGCAAAATGACTTTTTTCATCGCTCATTTCTACAAATAAGTAGGTCATTGTGTCGTTTATGTAGTCGGAGTAATCTTTATTTTCGTCTAATAAAATAGGAGATATATGCTGCAATACATTGTCATGGAAATAATTTTTCAACCAGTTTAAATGAAACTCAGTGAGTTCTTCTGGGCGGTCCACATGAATATTATGCGCAGTAAGATCGTTTAAGATTTGCTGATGAATTAGATTAAACTTTTTGCCAAGTTGTAATACTTTTTTTTGTATTTGACTTAGTAGTGCTTCATCTTCTTCAAAGTTAGCATTTGGTAGTTTATTCAATAAAATACGGCGTTTAACGTCTGCCACACGCACCCTGAAAAACTCATCAAGGTTATTAGAAAAAATACCTAAAAAACGTATCCTCTCAATAATTGGATTGTTTTTGTCTTTTGCTTCTTGCAGTACGCGCTCATTAAACGACAGCCAGCTAAGTTCCTTAGCAAAGTATTCAATGACTTGAGGTTGTTCTGTGTAAGCGTTCATATTTTATTCCGTAATTAGATACTGAATAAAATATAGTGCAGATTAATGACATTAAAATGACATGCGTGTCATATGCATGACACGCACAAATTGAGGTTAAACTTCTTCTGTATCTACAATTAAATCACTTGTGATTGACTCTAGTGCTTCAATAACTTCATCTTTATTCATGCCATTTGGCAACGTGACGGTAGCAACAGCGCTAAAAATAGGCACTCCCCAATTAGGTGCGCTTTGTTGTCTTGAATTTAAATGAGTAATATTAGCGCCTTTATGGCGTATTACACTTGCCAGCTCTTGAACAATACCTGGACGATCGTTACCTGTTATAACTAGATTAATTTGCTCTAGTGTTGATGGTTCAATCTCTGTGTTTCCGGTTTCAATACGAACGTCTAACTTAGGTAACTTATTTAAAGCACTTTGTAATGACTGAAAATGCTCCTCAGCAACTTCAAGTTGAATGATACCTGCAAAATGACCTAATAAATGGCTTAAGTTACTGCTTAGCCAGTTGCCATGATTTTGTAATACGACTGATGAGATGCTCTCGACTAAACCGGGGCGATCTTGCCCTAAAATAGTTATAACCAACTGCTTCATAAATAATTCTCTTTTTAAGCCCAAAGAAAGTAAATGCATAGGCATTAAGTGTATTGTTTAATATAAATTGTGTGTTATTGCACTTTGTATAAATCTTTGATTTTAAATTAATAAAAATGGATATAGTTGTGTTGACTCTACGCAGTATCAATAGTCATTATTATTTACTAAGTACTCTCTGAGTATTGACCTCGATAAATACTTTGTCCAATTATTTTATAATTTAGTTCACTTATAAATCATCGATTTGAAGTTAATTTAGGCATTTACCTCGCGAGTCTTATTTAAAAGTGTTTTAAAGTGCTTATTGTTACCGTTGTAACAATACTGTCATCTTGATGAAATATAATTTGTGCAACGTTAAGATTTAAGGGTGTTTTGATGACTTCAAATCCGAATAAGCCGACTTTTAATACGGATCGAAGCCGTCTATTTAAAGATCGGTTTGCCAAATTTGGCATAACCGCAGGTGGGATAATGGTATTAGTAGCGCTGCTATTAATATTCTTTTACCTTCTTTATGTAGTACAGCCAATTTTTGAATCAGCAAAAGTAGAAAAGCGCGATAGCTTTCATGTTGCTAATTCACAGCAAATAGTAGGTTTAGGCGTAGAAGAGCAAACTGAAGTAGCTTATTTACTAAGTGAACAGGGGCAGGTTGATTTTTACAGTGTTGAGTCAGGTAGTTTTGGTAAAAAACTCAAAACGCTTAATGCAGAGTTACCTAGTGATGCAACAAGCTTTGCAACTAGCGCGCCTTTTCAAGGGCATTATGCGTTTGGTTTAAAAGATGGCACCATAATGGTTGTTGCACCTAAATTTTTAGTTACCTTTCCAAACAACGAACGTAAATTAACACCTCGCTTAGGTTTTCCTCTTGGGGAAATGGCTTTAGAAGTAGATGAGCAAGGTGCGGCTATTAAACGCTTTGCATTTAGTCACTATGAAGACAAAACAGCAGTTGTAGCACTTACCGAAGATAAACGTGTACTGTTTAGCAGTTTTGTTGCTGAAGAGAATATGTTTACTGGTGAAGTTGAGTGGGTTGTTGAGCGTACAGAACTTGATGTTGAAGGACGTGTAGACGAGTTATTAATGTCGCCAGATACAACACGTACTTTTGTGCGTTCTGCTAATCAAGTGTATGTATACGATACACGCGACCCAAGTGATGTAGAGCAAATTCAATTACTTTCGGCTAACGAAGAAAATGCAAATATTGTATCTGCACAGTTGTTGGCTGGTGCAAACTCATTAATGCTTGCGAATGATAACGGTGAGGTTTCGCAGTGGTTCGAAGTAAACACTGACACAGGCCGCGAATATCAAAAAATTCGCTCATTTGAAACGACTAAGCAAAGTAAGCTAAATATATTTACTGAGTTTTACCGTCGTACTTTTTTTACTACCGGCAATAATGGTGAGCTAGGTGTGTATTACACAACAAGTGAAGCAAAACTTTGGCAAGGTAAAGTAAGTGAAGGTGCAATAGAGAACTTTGCAATTGCACCACGTTCAAATGCTGCGTTAATTTTAGCGGATAACAAACTAACCGTATTAGATATTCACAACGAGCATCCAGAAGTTACTTGGTCAGCACTTTGGCAAGAAGTCTGGTACGAAGGTTACCCAGAGCCAGGTTATATATGGCAGTCAACATCAGCTAGTGATGACTTTGAGTCTAAGTTTTCATTAGTGCCAATTTCGTTTGGTACATTAAAAGCTGCACTTTACGCTATGTTGTTTGCTGTACCAATCGCGCTTTCGGCGGCTATTTACACGGCATACTTTATGTCGAGCAAATTACGTAAAGTGGTTAAGCCTACCGTAGAAATAATGGAAGCATTACCAACGGTTATTTTGGGTTTTTTAGCGGGTCTTTGGTTAGCACCGTTAATAGAAGAACACTTACCTGCGATTGTTGGGTTACTCGTACTATTACCGCTAGGTATGTTAGCGACGGGCTTAGCTTGGACTAAATTGCCAACAAAAATTCGCCATAGAATTCCTGAAGGTTCTCATTCAATTATCCTTATTCCGGTCGTCTTACTTATTGGTTGGTTTTCGTTTGCGATGAGTGGATTTGTTGAGCTTTGGATGTTTGACGGCAATGTACGTCAGTACTTAACAAATGAGCTGGGTATGACATTCGATCAACGTAACTCACTTGTTGTAGGTATTGCGATGGGTTTTGCGGTTATTCCTACCATATTCTCAATTGCAGAAGATGCTGTATTTAGTGTTCCAAAGCATTTATCAAACGGCTCATTAGCATTAGGTGCAACGCAGTGGCAAACACTAATACGCGTTGTATTACTAACAGCAAGCCCTGGTATTTTCTCAGCGGTAATGATGGGACTTGGCCGAGCAGTTGGCGAAACCATGATTGTACTTATGGCCACGGGTAATACACCTATTATGGATTGGAGTATTTTCCAAGGTATGCGAACGCTTGCGGCAAATATTGCAGTTGAAATGCCAGAGTCTGAAGTAGGCAGTTCACATTATAGAATACTGTTCTTAGCGGCCTTTGTACTATTCATATTCACATTCATTTTTAACACAGTAGCTGAGTTTGTTCGCCAGCAACTGCGTGAAAAATATAGCTCGATGTAAGCGGAGAGACACGACATGGTAAAGCAGTGGTTTAAGTCTGGTTCTCCTTGGATTTGGATGACCGGTGGTGCAGTGAGCATCAGTTTGATTTCAGTTTTAGGCTTATTAGCAATGATAGCCTGGAAGGGATTAAGTTTTTTTTGGCCTTCGGAAGTTGTGCAATTTGAACTTGAAGGGTCGATTGCAAAGCAAACCGTGATTGGCGAAGTTTACGACCGTGAATTAGTACCAAAAACGCGTTTAGCCGCGACAGGTATTGATGTTAGCGAATTTGAAAAAGAAGAAATAGAGCGCTTGCTTATTAAAACAGGTAACCGCGAATATGTAGATTTAGATTTTCGTTGGATATTAGAAACCGACATAAAAAATAAAACAGCACCAGCGGCGCTTGCTGTATTTGAGCGTAGTAAAAACGGTAATTTTTATGGTTATGTTGAAAGTGTAATTAAAGATGGTAAACCAGTCGAAGGCGATAAGATTGAAGCGCTACATGAGCTTGTAGAGCGTGCAGTAGACTTAAACGACGAAGCACTTGATTTGCAAAATGGTGACATTGGGCATATTAACTACGCACTTGAACGCCTTCGTTTAAAAGAAAAGGGCTACTTACTCGATAATGCACTTACTGATGAGCGTGTTGCTGAGCTTGCTCAAGAGCGTGCTGAATTACGTGCACAGTATGGTGTACTTGAAAAAGATTTATTTGCACTACGCAAGCAAGCTAAGCGTGACCACGTAACTGTAAAAGATATGCGCGGTGAGGTTGTAACGATTCCAATGTACCAAGTACTTGATGTTTGGTTTCCAAACGACATGGGCTTTTTTGCAAAGCTAGGTCACTATTTTGTACAGCTAGGTAAGTTTGTATCTGATGATCCACGTGAAGCAAATACAGAGGGTGGTGTTTTCCCTGCTATATTTGGTACTGTGTTTATGGTTATGTTGATGGCTGTAATAGTGACACCGTTTGGCGTTGTTGCTGCAATTTACTTACACGAGTACGCCGCTAAAAATGCAATCACTAAAATGATCCGTATCGCGGTGATTAACTTGGCCGGTGTTCCTTCAATTGTATATGGTGTATTTGGCCTTGGCTTTTTTGTATACATGTTAGGTGGTAGCTTAGACCAACTATTTTATCCAGAATCGTCGCCAACGCCAGTATTTGGTACACCAGGTGTAATGTGGTCGGCATTAACGCTCGCTATACTAACGCTGCCAGTTGTTATTGTATCGACTGAAGAAGGTTTATCTCGTATTCCAAGTACCGTACGTGATGGTTCACTAGCGCTTGGCGCAACAAAAGTAGAAACGTTATGGCGCATAATTATTCCAATGGCAAGCCCTGCAATTATGACCGGTTTAATACTGGCAGTTGCGCGTGCTGCAGGTGAAGTTGCACCGTTAATGCTAGTAGGCGTCGTAAAAATGGCCCCTACATTACCACTTGATGGCAACTTCCCGTATTTTCACTTAGATAGAAAGTTCATGCACTTAGGCTTTCATATATACGATGTTGGCTTCCAAAGCCCTAATGTTGAAGCGGCACGCCCGCTGGTATACGCAACGGCCTTTTTATTGGTGTCGGTGATTATTACCCTAAACATAACGGCCATTGGTATACGTAACCATTTACGTGAAAAATTCAGATCGCTTGAACACTAATTAGTAAAGATTTTATAGGTAACAAAAATGATTACAGTCGCTCCAAAAGTAAACCAAGCTAATATAGGCCAGAAGTTAGACCTAGAAAATTTAACGGATGACCAAAAAGCGCTAGAGATTAAAGATCTCGATCTTTACTACGGTGATAAGCAAGCGCTTAATAAAGTAAATATGAACATTCCAAAAGGCCAAGTAACTGCGTTTATAGGACCATCAGGTTGTGGTAAATCAACGTTATTACGTTGCATTAACCGCATGAATGATTTGGTTGATATTTGTCGTATTGAAGGTGAAATATTACTTCACGGTCAAAATATTTACGATAAGAGCGTAGATGTAGCAGCACTTCGTCGTAATGTAGGTATGGTGTTTCAGCGTCCTAACCCATTTCCTAAATCAATTTATGAAAATGTGGTTTATGGCCTACGCTTACAAGGCATTAAAGAGAAGCGTAAGTTAGACGAAGTGGTAGAGCAATCACTTCGTGGTGCTGCTTTATGGGATGAAGTAAAAGATAGATTACACGATAGCGCGTTTGGCTTATCGGGTGGTCAGCAACAGCGTTTAGTTATTGCTCGCTCAATTGCAATTGAGCCAGAAGTTCTTTTATTAGATGAGCCTACATCGGCACTCGACCCAATTTCTACTTTGGTAATCGAAGAGCTAATAAACGATTTAAAAAACCAATTTACCGTTGTTATTGTTACTCATAACATGCAACAAGCGGCACGCGTATCTGATCAAACAGCCTTTATGTATATGGGCGAATTGATTGAGTACTCAGACACAAATACCTTATTTACTACACCAACGAAGAAAAAGACCGAGGATTACATTACCGGTCGTTACGGTTAATTAGTCCGTTATAGCGTGTTGTGCAAGATAAAGAGAGAAGGTAACTATGGAACATAATATTAATAAACATATTTCTGGGCGTTTTAACCAAGAGCTAGAAAATGTACGTAATCATGTATTAAGC
Organism: Pseudoalteromonas sp. TAE56; assembly: GCF_000497955.1. NCBI lineage: Bacteria > Pseudomonadati > Pseudomonadota > Gammaproteobacteria > Alteromonadales > Pseudoalteromonadaceae > Pseudoalteromonas > Pseudoalteromonas sp. TAE56. Next base: position 85,232 of record NZ_AUTN01000143.1, on the reverse strand, counting down.
ATGGGTGGATTAGTTGAACAGCAGTTAAATAGTGCGCTTGATGCTGTGAGCCGTAACGATGCAGAGCTTGCTCAAAAGGTACGTCAGAACGATTATAAAGTGAATGCTATGGAAGTAAGCATTGATGAAGAATGTACGCGTATTATTGCGCGTCGCCAGCCTGCAGCAAGCGACTTACGTTTAGTGATTGCAATTGCAAAAACAATTGCTGATTTAGAGCGTATTGGCGATGAAGCTGAGCGAATTGCTAAAGTTGCACTAGACTCATTTACTAAAGATCAGCAAGATTTATTAGTAAATATTGAAAATATGGGCCGTCAAGTTTTAAAAATGCTACACGACGTACTAGATGCATTTGCGCGTATGGATGTGCAACGCGCATTTCAAGTACATAAAGAAGATGCAAAAGTTGACCGCGAATATGAAGCTATCACACGTCAAATAATGACTTACATGATGGAAGATCCACGCTCAATCCCTAAAATCATGGACTTAGTTTGGTCTGTTCGCTCATTAGAGCGTATTGGTGATCGCTGTCAGAACATTGCTGAATACATTATTTATTTTGTTAATGGCAAAGATATTCGCCATACATCTCAAGAAGATATAGAAAAATCACTATGATTTTTTATCCATCATGTATTTCTATTAAAGCGGCTTAGTGCCGCTTTGTGTATTGCAAGCTTTAGTGAAGTAATAAAAAGCGTTCACAATCTTGGTTAATACTGTAAAATTCATGCTGCAAAGCATATCAATTTGATTAAAGGGTCAGTTATGCCTACAAACGCGTTTTTAGGAGTATTTGCAAAATCTCCTATCAAACCAATGGAAGAACACATCAAGAAGGTTCATCAAGCAAGTAAAGCTTTGATACCTTTTTTTAATCACGTATTTAAAGAAGAGTGGGTACAGGCAGAAGAGCTTCGCATCACTATTCGCAATTTAGAACGTGAAGCTGATGATATGAAAAGAGATATACGTTTACAGTTACCGCGTGGTTTATTCATGCCGGTAGAGCGTACAGATCTTCTCGAATTAGTAACTCAACAAGATAAAATTGCCAATAAAGCGAAAGACATAGCTGGGCGAGTGATTGGTCGTGAAATGACCATTCCAAAAGTTATGCAAACTGACTTTTTAGCTTATTTAACACGTTGTGTAGATGCGACTAAACAAGCATCAAAGGCAATTAACGAGTTAGAAGAATTGCTAGAAACGGGTTTTAAAGGTCGAGAAGTCACCTTAGTAGAAAAAATGTTAGTTGAATTGGATGCGATAGAACAAGACACGGATGAAATGCAAATAAAAGTACGCCGCCAGTTACGTGATGTAGAAGGTGAGTTAAACCCAATTGATGTAATGTTTTTATATAAAATTATTGAATGGGTTGGCGAGCTTGCAGATATTGCAGAGCGCGTAGGATCACGTCTTGAGCTGATGTTAGCTCGTTAATTTAAAATCAGTTCAAACACGAAAGATTAAGGTTTTACAATGGATATCATTGCATCTTACGGCACGGTATTAATTTTAATTGCCGCAGCAGTCGGCTTTTTTATGGCTTATGGTATTGGCGCGAATGACGTAGCTAACGCCATGGGTACATCTGTAGGTTCAAAAGCACTTACAATCAAACAAGCAATTTTTATTGCGATGATTTTTGAATTTGCAGGCGCTTACTTGGCAGGTGGTGAGGTTACATCAACAATTCGTAAAGGAATTATTGATGCGGCACCATTTGCAGATATTCCGGAGCTTATGGTTCTGGGTATGATTTCGTCTTTATTTGCAGCGGGTGCTTGGTTATTAATGGCCTCGTTCTTAGGTTGGCCAGTATCAACGACTCATTCAATCATTGGTGCAATCATTGGTTTTGCGTTAGTTGCTGTCGGCACTGAGGCGATTCAATGGGATAAAGTAGGTGGTATTGTTGGTAGTTGGATTATAACGCCCGCCATATCAGGCTTTATTGCATACTTAATATTTATGAGTGCACAAAAACTTATTTTTAATACAGATGCACCTCTAAAAAATGCTAAACGCTATGTACCACTTTATATGGGTTTAGCAGGTTTTATAATGGCCTTGGTTACAATTAAAAAAGGCTTAAAGCATGTTGGTGTTGATTTAGGTGCAGCCGAAGGGTATGCCCTTGCAATCGCAGTTGCAGTAGTTGTTGCTATTATTGGTAAAATTGCTATTTCTCGTTTAAATATCGATCCAAAAGCAGATAAACAAATGCAGTTCAATAATGTTGAAAAAGTGTTTGCTGTTCTAATGGTATTAACAGCATGTTGTATGGCCTTTGCACATGGTTCTAACGACGTTGCTAATGCAATTGGTCCATTAGCTGCTGTTGTAAATATTGTTGAAAACAATGGTGAAATTGCTAAGAAAGCCGCTATTGCTTGGTGGATTCTACCTTTAGGTGGTTTTGGTATTGTTGCGGGTCTTGCTATTTTGGGCAAAAAAGTAATTAAAACGATTGGCGAAGGCATTACACATTTAACGCCTAGTCGTGGTTTTGCTGCTGAATTAGCCGCTGCTTCTACCGTTGTTATTGCATCAGGTACTGGTATGCCAATCTCTACTACTCAAACCTTAGTAGGTGCGGTATTAGGTGTAGGTATGGCACGTGGAATTGGTGCACTTAACATGGGTGTTATCAGAAACATCGTAGTTTCTTGGGTAATTACATTGCCAGTTGGCGCTGCCCTTGCTATTGTTATTTTCTACGTACTAAGAACCGCATTTGGGGTTTAACAAAAAAGTACTCAAAGACTTTTAGCTTGAAAAGATCTCAATGCCCTAGGTGTTGGGGTCTTTTTATTTGTGGAAAGAAAAAATGACCAATCTTCCAAGTATCAAACAGCTACAGTATTTATTAGCTGTTCATCAACATCAGCACTTTGGCAGAGCTGCCAGTGCCTGTTTTATTGGGCAATCTACTTTAAGCAGTGCTATTCAAAATCTTGAAGAAACTTTGGGTTGCCAGCTTATTGAACGCGAAAATCGCAGCCTCATGTTTACCAGTATTGGTGAAGAAGTTGTTGAGCGCTCTCGTAAAATAATTAACGATACAATTAGTTTAAAAGAGCTCACTAAAAGCTTTTTAACACCACTGAGTGGTAAATTAACGGTGGGTGTTATACCTACAATTGCTAGCTTTATAGCGGCTCCTCTGTATCACTTTTGTAAAGAAACCTTTTGTGATTTAGAGCTGGTATTAATAGAAGATACGAGTGATAAGCTACTGGATAAACTTGAGCATGGGCATATTGATTTAGCGCTACTTGCACTGCCATACGAAACCGATAAATTTCATACACAAGTATTGGCAAAAGATCAGTTTAGTTTAGTGCACCATAAGGATTATAGCGCTGCAAAGGGCGTAGTCGACTTTAATCTATTACCAGAGGCTAGCGTATTCTTACTTGAGCGTGAGCACTGTATGACAGGCCATGCGCTTAGTGCATGTCATTTAAATCGTGCTAGCTGTATTAACCCATTTGAAGCAGCAAGCTTGCATACATTATTGAGTATGGTTGAGCATCAGCTCGGGGTGACTTTTTTACCACAAATGGCGATTAACGCCGGAATTTTAGATAATAAAAATATGGTGGCTACACCATCACAAAGTGATGCATATAGAGATATTGGCATATTGTGGCGTAAAACTACGGGGCGGATCCGTGACTTTAAGTTATTTAGTCAACAGCTTGAGGTATTTTTAAAGCGCCAATGTAGTTTAGATTTTTCTAAATTAGAATAGGAAATAAATGAAAGCAGCCTATAAAGGCTGCTTTTGATTTTGAAGATGGCTTTCAAAAGGCTCAAGTTCGGGTAAAAATAGTAAATAAATCCATACCACTAAGTTAAAGTAAGGCACGCAGCCTAATACAGTAAAAACCTTAACTGGGTAGCCTTTAATATTTGCGTAACGATAACACTGATACGCGATTGCAAAATGTATAATCAGTAATAACATAACTAGCTGTGTCATACCTTTCTCCTTAAAAGCCTAAATAGCTTTGAAACCCACTATAAATATCAGTACTACGTCGCCAAAAGGTAATGTCATGTTTTTAAAGTGAAATGCATTAAAAGGTACGACATTTTTCATTTGATACTGAAAGTATAGGCAAGAAAGGTAATATTGGTAGTAACAAATTGTTTAATTTTGTTTATTTTGGGCTAGCTTGTTGTTGGTAAAACGTTTTATTTTTTGAAATTTTTTCAAGTTCATCTTTTACTTTTTCAACAGGTATTGGGCGTGCAATAAAGTAGCCTTGTCCATAATCAACACCTATCTCTTTTAGTGCAAAAAATATCTCTTCGTTTTCAACGTACTCAGCTACAGAGCGCTTATCGAGAGACCGACTAATATCATTTATTGCTTTTACTAACGCTAAGTCTATAGGGTCATTAAGCATGTCGCTTACAAATGAGCCATCAATTTTTACATGCTGTGCCGGAAGCTGCTTTAAATAGTTAAATGTACTAAAGCCAGTTCCAAAATCATCAATAGAAAAATGACAGCCTAAGCTATTAAGCTTCTCGATCATTTTACGAGTCGCTTTTAAATTGTTAATACTTGCTGATTCAGTTATTTCAAAAATTATCCGCGAAGGGGGCACGTTATACTTTTCAAGATTTGATTCAATTAATGGCAGTAAGCGTTCATCTAAAAATGATTGTGCTGACAAATTGATAGCAACTTGATTTAACTCTGGGTGCTTAGACACACAAGCAACGGCATTACGTATAACGCATTGATCCATCAAAAATGTGTCGTTAAGCATCTCTAAAGAGGGAATAAATTGATTTGGGTATATAAGTTCACCTTTGAGCTTTAAGCGTAAGAGCGCTTCAAAATAAGCAACTTTACACTCTTTAAAATCCCAAATAGGTTGGTAATGCAGTTCAATATTATCTTGCTGCAGTGCTTGGCGAATTTCGTGACCCCATTCAAGCCCTGTTTGAAGCGTATTGTTTTGAGCATCCTCTTTTGAATAGCAATGTACTAAGTTACGCCCTAAATTTTTGGCAATATACAAAGCAATATCGGCTTGTTTTAAACACTCATTAGGATCATTATTTTGTGTCGTAATTTGAGTTAAACCGATAGAGCAGCTAATTGTATATATCTGATCTTCTGATTTAAAAGCATGTTTTTCTATCGCGCTGCACACACCTTCTGCAATAAGGTGTGCATCCAGTAAGTTCATATCGGTAAGTATTACTGCAAACTCATCGCCGCCTATTCGGCACACTAAATGGTCTTCGCCAATATTTGCTTTAAATAATTGCGCCACTTCTTTTAATACTATGTCACCTTGGTGGTGACCTTTGCTGTCGTTTATTATTTTAAAGTGATCGAGGTCAATATAAATAACAGCATGCTCTATGCCATCATACGTGTATTTATCTTGGCATATTTTATTAAGCTGTTGGTCGAAGTAATAACGGTTGTGTAAACCAGTTAATGGGTCATGGTGTGCTAAATGACGTAGTTGGATTTCTGCTTGTTTACGTTCGTGTATGTTGTCGATAGTGGCGGTTATGGTCGCGTTATTACGACTATTTTTGATTAGCTGTAATCTGCATTCGACCCAAATTAAATTGCCATTTTTATGGGTGAGCTTTACTTCTATTTGTTGCTGCTGCTCGCCACCATGTAAAATGTCGTTAATAGTGTAATTTAGTCTTCCTTTATCTTCGTTATTACAATAAGCGCTTAATGGGTTTTGTAGTGATGATTTAACACCAAAACCGCTTAATGCTTCCCAGGCAGGGTTAATAAAACGAATATGACCTTGTTGATCAAGCTCTAAAACAACCGTATTCAAATGCAATAAAATACGCTGATGAGCCGAAAATAACTCCTTATAACGCACTTCACTCACGCTTAGTTGCTCTACTTTGTAAGCAAACTCAGCATAACTCACCATAAAATCTTCACGTCGTGCGGCGTGGTCACACACTTTATTTAAAAATGAAGGGTCGTATGGGGCTCTAATAAAGTCGGTAACACCAGAGAGCAAAAGCTGCTCAGCGTAATCAGCATCATCACTTTCTATAATAGTAACAATAGCTTGTTTGGAATTGTGCTGTAGGATTTCTTCAACGAGTACACTGGAGCTCTCTGCACTTGATGTAGTGGCATCGAGTAGCACAATTGAAAACTGCTGTTGGTTGTAAGCGTTTAGTGCTGCTTTGGCTGAGGTAACGTGAGTAATAGCAAAGTTTAACTTTAACTGTTCACTAATTTTGTCGGCCGTATTTTGAAGTGGCTCTAATAGCAATAAATTTAGTCGGCTACTTTTCTCTAGGTGAGTAGATAGAACATTCGCAAGCACTTGAGGAAGCATGTCTTTATGTTCAAATGGTAATACAGCATCTATCCCGTAGCTTCGGGCTGTTGTTTCGGCAATACGCTCACAGTAAATTGGCGGGATAAGTAAAATTGGGGTGTTTTTTGGTGTTTTTAATAATCCTGAGCGGATCATCCTCGAAAAGCGCCAGCCGTCAATTTTACCAACATTAATGCCCGTTATTATAATATCAACAGGGTGTTGTTTTAAAAGCTTTAAAGCTTGTTGGCTATCTTGCGCATCAATAAAGGTAAATACATTTAAGCTATCTAAAGTGGCCTTAATCGCGCGGCGTTCAGCACTACTTGCGTTTAATATTAGCAATTTAAGCTGGTTTGGCACGTGTTGATTACCTCTAATGTAACTTATAATAATTCAGCCGAACAAGAATAGTGACATTTAACCATAAGAACAAGAAAATTAAATGACAAACACGTAAACAAGGCATTATAAGTTTGGCTGATTTCTTGAGCTTAATATCCGATACATATACACTTGGCGCGATTTTAAATGATGTGGATTACTAATTATGCGCGTGGCTGACTTTAGCTTTGACTTACCTGATGAATTAATAGCTCGTTTTCCTAAAGCGGACAGAACTAGCAGCCGTTTACTTACTTTAGATGGCCCAAGCGGAACTCTAGAACATAAAGTGTTTAGCGACATACTTGATTTAGTAAACGAAGGCGATTTATTAGTCTTTAACAATACACGCGTTATTCCAGCACGTATGTTTGGTCAAAAAGCCTCTGGCGGCAAAGTTGAAGTGCTTGTAGAGCGAGTGTTAGATGAACACCGAGTACTTGCACATGTACGCGCGAGCAAGTCGCTTAAGGTTGGTAACGAAGTTATTCTTGAAGGTAAAGCTAAAGCAATAATGGTTGCACGCCACGATACATTATTTGAGCTTGAGTTTGATCATAGCCAAAATGTGCTAGATATACTTAATGATATTGGTCATATGCCACTGCCTCCTTATATTGACCGACCTGATACCGATGCTGACCGTGAGCGTTACCAAACTGTTTATGGAGAAAAGCCAGGTGCAGTTGCTGCGCCAACAGCGGGCTTACATTTTGACGATAAGTTAATGACGGCACTGAAGGATAAAGGTGTAAACATGGCCTTTGTTACTTTGCACGTGGGTGCAGGTACTTTTCAGCCAGTACGAGTAGATAGTGTTGATGAGCATATAATGCATTCCGAGTACATAGAAGTGCCCGATGATGTAGTTGCTGCCGTTGCACAAACCAAAGCAAGTGGCGGGCGCGTAATTGCGGTTGGCACAACTTCAGTTCGCTCATTAGAGTCGGCAGCTAAAGTTCACGGCGGCAAGTTAGATACGTATTTTGGTGATACCGATATATTTATTTTTCCGGGTTACCAATTTAATGTTGTTGATGCCATGGTCACTAATTTTCACCTACCTGAGTCAACACTCATTATGTTAGTAAGTGCTTTTAGCGGACAAGACAATATTATGGGCGCATACAATACCGCAATTGAACAACAGTACCGCTTTTTTAGTTACGGTGATGCGATGTTTTTAACACGCAAGTAACAGCTTGTTATTTAATGCTCAGTAAAAAACATTAAAAACCCCAGCTTCGTTGCTGGGGTTTTTGTTTAGCGTAATAAGCAAGATTGAATTTATCGCAGCTAATAGTATTAATGAGGCAAAAAGGGTAGAATCGAGCGGTTAAATTATAGCTTGTTGGACTGTTTTTCCGACATTGAGGATGATATGAAATTTGAATTAGATTGTACTGACGGAAAAGCGCGCCGCGGCCGCTTAATTTTTGACCGTGGTGTAATAGAAACACCTGCATTTATGCCTGTTGGTACTTACGGTACTGTAAAAGGTATGACACCAGATGAAGTAAAAGCCACTGGTGCGCAAATATGTTTAGGTAATACCTTTCATTTAATGCTTCGCCCAGGTACTGAAATCATTAAGCAACATGGTGATTTACACGACTTTATGAATTGGGATTTCCCAATTTTAACTGACTCAGGCGGTTTCCAAGTATTTAGCTTAGGCGCAATGCGTAAAATCACTGAAGAAGGCGTGTTATTTCAATCTCCAGTAAATGGTGATGAAATTATGATGTCGCCTGAAAAGTCGATGGAAGTACAGCGCGACTTAGGCTCAGACATCGTTATGATTTTTGACGAGTGTACGCCATACCCAGCAACTGAAAAAGAAGCTAAAGATTCTATGGAGTTATCTCTTCGTTGGGCTAAGCGTTCAAAAGAAGGGCATGGCGACAATCCATCTGCTTTGTTTGGTATTATTCAAGGTGGTATGTACCCAGAATTACGTGCACAATCGCAAGCAGGCTTAGAAGAAATTGGCTTTGATGGCTATGCATTAGGTGGTCTATCAGTAGGCGAGCCTAAAAACGAAATGATGAATATTCTTGATCATTGTGCGTTTAAAATGCCAGAAGACAAACCACGCTACCTTATGGGTGTAGGCAAGCCAGAGGACTTAGTGGAGTCTGTTCGCCGTGGTATTGATATGTTTGACTGTGTTATGCCAACACGTAATGCGCGTAACGGCCATTTATTTATTACCACGGGTGTAGTTAAAATTCGTAACGCAGTGCATAAAACAGACACAGGGCCACTTGACCCTGAGTGTGATTGCCATACGTGTAAAAACTATTCACGAGCTTATTTGCATCACCTTGATAAATGTAACGAAATATTAGGTGCGCGACTAAACACAATTCATAACTTACGTTACTATCAACGTGTTATGGAAGGTTTACGTAATGCGATTAGCGAAGGTAAATTAGAAGAATTTGTACAAGATTTTTATGCTCGCCGAGGCCAAGACGTGCCAGAGCTAGTAGATATAAAAAATTAAACTTTAAAATTAAAGAGGAAGTATCATGAGTTTATTTATTTCAAATGCACACGCAGCAGCTGGTCAACCTGCGGCAGGCGGTGGTTGGGAAATGCTAATTATGTTAGCTATTTTCGGTTTGGTTTTTTACTTTTTAATCTACCGCCCGCAAGCTAAGCGCGTTAAAGAGCACAAAAGCTTAATGAGTATGATGGCTAAAGGCGATGAAGTACTTACCCAAGGTGGTTTAGTGGGTAAAATTGTGAAAATTTCTGAAGAGAAAGATTTCATCGTTATCTCTTTAAACGAGCAAGCAGAAGTAACAGTACAAAAATCTGCAGTATCTGCAGTATTGCCAAAAGGCACAATGAAGTCGCTATAAAAATAATAAGGACGACCCCGTGTTAAACAAGTTTCCAGTTTGGAAGTATTTACTTGTTTTAGCTGTGGTAGCCATTGGCCTTTTATATGCCTCTCCAAACTTGTATGGTCGCGATCCGGCTATACAAGTTTCAGGTGCTAAAGGCGCTGATGTAGATCTCAGTGTTGTAGACAAAGTAAACGCAATCCTTGAAAAAAATAATGTAACCGCTAAATCGACAATACTTGAAGATGGACAAATTTTGGTTCGTTTAAAAAATGTTGAAGAACAGCTTAAAGCGCATGACTTACTGCGCGATTCACTGAGCGACGATTACATTTCTGCCATTAATATGGCACCTGCTCAACCAGCTTGGTTAAAAGCGGTTGGTGGTAACCCTATGAAGCTAGGGCTTGATTTAAGTGGTGGCGTACATTTCACCATGGAAATCGACATGGCAACAGCGGTTGATAACCAGCTTGAGCAAATGGAACAAGATTTTCGTAGCGACCTGCGCGAAGAAAAACTACGTTACCGTAGTGTTCGCCGCGTAGCAGGCTCCGATCGTATGCGTGTAGAAATGCGTACCGAAGCAGATAAAGACGCAGCAGAGAGCTTCTTAGAAACTCGCTACCCGCTAAATGTCTACATTGATGACAGCAGTAACGATAAAGCATTCTTTGCTACAATGAGTGAGCAAAAACTCAAAGAGATTCGTGACTACGCTATCAAGCAAAATGAAACGATTATTCGTAACCGTATCAACCAAATTGGTGTTGCAGAGCCTAACGTACAACGCCAAGGCGCTGAGCGTATTATTGTTCAACTACCAGGTATTCAAGACACAGCACGTGCTAAAGAAATTTTAGGTGCGACAGCAACACTTGAATTTCGTGAAGTAGACGAAAACGCTGATATTAGCGCTGCTGCCCAAGGTCGTATCCCAGCGGGTACTGAAATGATCATGAGCCGCGACGGTTACCCTGTTGTACTTAAAAAGCGTATTATTCTAGAAGGCAGTCATATTACTGGCGCGCAATCTGGCGCTGATGAATACCAACGCCCACAAGTTAGTATTACGCTCGATAGCAAAGGTGGGGCAAAAATGAATGCCTTTACCAAACGTGCTATTGGTAAGCGTATGGCAACGGTATTTATTGAATATAAGCCATCAGGTAAAAAAGATGCAGACGGTAAAGCGCTTCCGCCTATTAAGGTAGAAGAAGTTATTAACGTAGCAACAATTCAAGCTCGTCTTGATCGCTCGTTCCGTATTACAGGTATCGATAACCCAGCTGAAGCACATAACTTAAGTTTGCTACTTCGTGCAGGTGCGCTTGTTGCACCAATTCAAATTGTTGAAGAGCGCACAGTAGGTCCAAGCTTAGGACAAGAAAATATTGAAGCGGGTATGACTGCGGTTGCACTTGGCTTTGCATTTGTACTTGTGTTTATGCTTGTGTACTACAAAGGTTTTGGTATGGTTGCAAACCTTGCGCTTGCGGCTAACTTAGTACTAATTGTAGGTGTTATGTCTTTAATTCCGGGCGCTACACTTACGCTACCTGGTATTGCCGGTATTGTATTAACGGTAGGTATGGCAGTTGATGCTAACGTACTTATTTTTGAACGTATTCGTGAAGAGCTGGCCGATGGCCGTAGCCCTCAACAAGCGATTCATTTTGGTTACGATAGCGCATTTAGCACTATATTCGATGCCAACATCACCACGCTAATTGCTGCCATTATACTGTTTGCAGTAGGTACCGGCCCAATAGCTGGCTTTGCAGTAACACTTGCGATTGGTATTTTAACTTCAATGTTTACAGCCATCGTTGGTACCCGTGCGGTAATCAACTTGTTTGTTGGTGGTAAACGTATTGATAAACTTTCGATTTAAGGAGCTGACATGCAAATTTTAAGTTTGGGTAGTAGAACCCTTCGTTTCATGTCTCTTCGTAAAGTGGCTATGGGTTTTTCGACGTTATTAATTTTAGCGTCGTTTGCATCAATTTTTGTTAAGGGCCTAAACTTTGGTTTAGATTTTACCGGCGGTACAGCGGTAGAAGTGGGTTTTTCACAACCGGCTGACCTTAAAAAAGTACGTGATGCACTAGCTGATAATGGTTTTGCTGATGCATCAGTGCAGCTATTTGGTTCAAGCCAAGAGATTTTAGTTCGCTTAGCACCACGCGGTAGCGATGTAAAAGCTGAAGTGATTGGTAACCAAGTAATCGACGCACTTAAAAAAGCAGACGACAGCGTAGTAATGCGCCGTATTGAGTTTGTAGGCCCAAGTGTAGGTGAAGACTTAAAAGAGCAGGGTGGCCTTGCCATGCTAACTGCGCTTATTTGTATCTTAATCTACGTTGCATTTCGTTTTGAATGGCGCTTTGCTGTGGGTGCGGTAGGTGCACTACTACACGATGTTATTATTACTGTGGGTTTATTTTCGGTATTAGGTTTAGAGTTTGATTTAACTATATTAGCGGCAATTCTTGCGGTAATAGGTTATTCACTTAACGATACGATTGTTGTATCTGACCGTATACGTGAAAACTTCCGCAAAGTGCGCATTGACGATACTGTAGAAATTATTGATATTTCACTTACACAAACACTTAACCGTACACTTGTAACTTCAATCACGACTATTTTAGTATTGATTGCTTTGTTTGCATGGGGCGGACAAACCATTCATGGCTTTGCAACTGCATTGCTGTTTGGTGTGTTTATTGGTACTTATTCTTCGATTTATGTTGCGAGCTCTGTTGCTATAGCAATGGGCGTAAGCAAAGAAGACTTAATACCAGAAGTAATTGAAAAAGAAGGTGCAGACCAAGACGCTATGCCGTAACTAGGTTTGTACTTAATAAAAACCGCTCTTATGAGCGGTTTTTTTATGAGCGCATTTTTTTGCGCAATAAAAATGTCATACACACTTGGTACTTTATTGCTCCAATCAAAATAGTTATTAGGCAAATACGTGACGATTCAGCGCAAAGTATTAGAGTACATTTTAAAAAGCGGTGAAATAACTACGCTGTTTCAGCCTATTTTTGATATTAGTAATCAAGTTATTTTAGGTTACGAAGCACTTAGTCGAGGACCTAAAAATAGCCCGTTAGAAATGCCTAATACGTTATTTAAAGTTGCCCATGAGGAAGGTTTAATTTCGGAGCTTGAATTACTATGTCGCTCAAAAGCGATTGAAAACTTTGTAAGGCTTAATCTACAAGGTAAATTATTTTTAAATGTAAGCCCTAAAACACTATTAGACCCTTGCCACCCTAAAGGGGAAACACTGCACCTAATAGAGCAATTTGGCTTAGCTGCTAACCGTGTAGTTATAGAGGTTACTGAGCAAGAAAAAGTAGATGATGGCTTCTTGTTATTAAAAACGATTGCCCATTATCGAGAGCTCGGTTTTACTATAGCAATAGATGATTTAGGCGCTGGGTATTCAGGATTAAAGCAATGGTCTGAACTATGCCCCGACTTTGTAAAGATTGACCGCTATTTTATTGATCATTGTGATGAAAGCGAAGTTAAAAAAGAGTTTTTGAAATCTATTACCGTTCTGGCTAGAGCTACTAATACTCAGGTTATTGCCGAAGGCATAGAGCGCGCAGAAGAGCTTACATTGGTAGAGAATTTAGGTATTAGTAATGTACAAGGGTTTTTACTCGAAAAGCCAAGCATAAAGCCAAGTGAGGACTTCAGCTCAGAACAGCTGCAGGCACTTTCATTTGTGCAAACAAACGCATTATTAGATCAATCAATGGCCATAGGTCGCCTATCGATTACGCAACCTGCAATAAATAGTGATACTCGTTGTAAAGATGCACATAAGCTCTTTGAGCAAGATAAATTACTTATAAGTATTGCAGTGTTAAGTACTGAAAAGCAGCCAATAGGGCTACTTCACAGAGATCAATTAACAGAAGTTTTTGCAGCGCCCTATGGACATGCCCTTTACGATAAACGCCCAGTTACTGCACTTATGGATAAGCAGCCCTTAGTCGTTGATGAAAACCAATTACTCGATACCGTAAGTAAGCAAATAACTGAGCAAGACTTTGATATACGCCGCCATATAGTGATAACTAGAGAAAAAGCTTATTTAGGATTAGCGCCGCTTCGCGATATTTTAAAACACATAACCGAAGAAAAAATACGTCATGCACAACATGCTAATCCGCTTACTATGCTCCCTGGTAATGTAGCAATTAATGAGGCTATAGAGCAGCGATTAAGAGGTAGTAATTCGTTTTCACTCGCGTATATAGACCTTAATCATTTTAAGCAATTTAATGACTTATATGGCTACGCTAGCGGCGACAGTGTAATTAAACTATTAGCTGATGTAACAGTGCAAGCGTGTAAAAATAGTGCTAACTTTGTAGGGCATATAGGTGGCGATGACTTTATGGTGGTGTTTGATCAGCACAACGCTGTTGATATATGTAATACCATTATTGAGCAATTTGAACACCAGTCTCGTATATTTTTTACACCTGAGCACATAAAGAGCAAAGGGTATTGGGCCACAAATCGTGAAGGAGAAAAGCAATTTGTGCCTTTACTAACGTTATCGATTGGCTTAGTTGTGCCTGATTTACAGCAATGTAAAAACAGCCATCAGGTTGCAGCACTTGCAACTGATGCTAAAAAAGAGGCCAAACGTTATCGCCATAGTTATTTGTTTATTTGCAAACGTAAAGGGCCAGCTCCCGCTGTGGTGCGCTTAGTAAGCAATAAGCAGGTGATTTAAATAAAGTAGGTAATTGTTATGTTGCCAATAAAAATTTCTATTAGTGTATTAACTCTGTTTGTAAGTTTTGCACTTGTGGCGCAAGAGCAAATAATTAATGTAGCTCAAAAGCAAGATACCCAAAATGCTCGTGAAGAGTACCTTAATGAGTTATTAGTACGTGCACTTGAAAGTGTTAACTACCCCGGTGTTATCCGAATGACCTCCATATCAGATCTGCAAAAGCGTAAGTTAATAAACCTAGATGATAACGAATTAGATATGTATTGGAGTATGAGTAGTCCAGAGCGAGAGACGCTCGCTTTGGCAATAAAAATTCCACTATTTAAAGGCTATATAGGTAAGCGAGCTTTGCTCACTAATAAACAAAATGTAGCACGTTTTAAAAACGTAAAAACTCTTGAGCAGCTAGGAGAGTTTTCAGCAGTGCAAGGTCACAACTGGCCAGATACAAGAATCATGTCGTACAACGGGCTACATGTAAGGCCGCTTACTAACTACCAAGCCATGTTTACTCTAACAAGCCGTGGGCGAATAGATTACTTTCCTCGCTCGTTTATTGAGGTTAATTCCGAACTTATCGAAAACAAGCAAAGTAACCTTGTTGTGGTGCCAAACTTGTACATAAGCTACCCAACGGGGATTTATTATTTTGTGACTAAAAGTAAACCTGAATTGGCAAAGGCTATTGAAGAGGGGTTAATTGTGATGCAGAAAAACGGCGAGTTTGATGCATTATTTGATGAATACTTCGCAAAGGATTTAAATACTTTACCGTATACAAAAGGCAAAACGGTTGAGATTAAACTCGATAACCCTTATTTTTAGGCACAAAAAAAGGAGCCTGAGCTCCTTTTTAGCATGCTATTAATAGCATTAAATTAGCGAAGTAACGACTCAGTTAATACTGGACGAATTTCACGAATAATTGCTTGAGTCAATTTTGGTGAACCACAGATAATATTGCCGCTGTGGTTATAGTTATTACCACCAGCGAAATCTACAACCATACCGCCGGCTTCTTTAACCATAAGTTCGCCTGCAGCAGAGTTCCAAGGTTTTAAACCAATTTCAAAAAAACCATCAACACGGCCAGCAGCAACGTATGCCATATCTAAAGCAGAACAACCTGCGCGACGAATGTCTGCAGTGTGTACAAACAATGCTTTAAACGCTTCAGTGTATGCGTCCATGTGGTTTTTGTTTTTGAAAGGGAAGCCAGTAGCAAGTACAGTGCCTGCAAGGACCGTTGTTTTGCTAACACGTAGACGTTTGCTGTTTAACTGAGTGCCTTGTCCGCGAGACGCAGTGAAAAGCTCGCCACGAATTGGATCATAAATAACAGCTTGGTCTAAACGACCTTTAACTTTAAGTGCGATAGAAACCGCGTAATGAGGGATACCTTTGATGAAGTTAGTTGTTCCATCGATAGGATCTACAATCCATTGGTAATCATCATCCTTGCCTTTATGCTCACCTAATTCCTCACCAACAATAGAGTGAGTAGGGTAAGACTGTAAAATAGTGTCACGAATTACGGCTTCGGCTTCTTTATCAATGTTAGTTACTAAGTCGTTAGCGCCTTTTTGTTGCACTTCAACTTTTGATAAATCTTCACTTGCGCGAAGTAAAATTTTGCCTGCGTTGCGCGCAGCGCGAACCGCAATGTTTAACATTGGATGCATGGTATTACCTTTGGGTTGTAAAAGAACGTTTATATATTTCAGCCGGCGTATTTTAGCGACTTTTGACATAAAGTAAACAATAAACCCCAAATACTTATGTTTGTTTTTTATACAAGATTGAAATGTGTATATATTTTTAAAAAATAATAATGAGCAATTAATAAGTCATTATGTTCCTTTATATGTTTATTAAATCGAATTAATTGTAAATAACGCTTTACCTAAAGTTAGCTTGAGGTTTTATCGTGCTCCTAACTTAATTGATAGGACAACATAATGTATTTAGAGCACGTAAACTTAGTCGCGAGTGATATAGATAGTATGCTTAAATTTTACCGAGCTGTATTTCCACATTGGTCGATTAGAAGTGAGGGCAGAGGCGATTGGCATGGAAAACCAAGACGCTGGGTACACTTTGGGGATGACACGCATTATATTGCGATAAGCGATCATGGTGAGGGTGAAAACAGAAACTTATCGGGCCATCAAGTTGGTTTTGCACACTTTGCTTATGTAACTAGTAACTTAAATGAAGTAGTAGCACGCTTAAATAAAACGGGTTTTGGGATAAGTAAGCAAGGTAGTGAGAACCCTTTTAGAAAGAATGTTTATTTTATTGACCCCGCAGGGTTTGAAGTAGAATTTGTAGAATATTTAAGTGATATCCCAAGTGAGCGAAATAACGATTTATAATAGGTTAAGCACCGCAAAGTGCGGTGCTTAACGAAGCTTTATGAACGATTATTACCCGTGCCAAACTGAGTTTTTAGCTCATTTGCAAAGCTCATAAATTTTTCTTTAATTGTGCGCTTTATTTTTACTTCGACTGAGCCCATTACTGCCTTTCCTTCAATGTGAATAGTAGGACCTTGGCGTTTGTTAAGCGACACAGATTTATTTTCAAGACTACTTAAAATACAAAACATTTTAGACACTACATTTACATGCTCTGGTACGTAAATCTCATCACTACCAAAAATACAGTTAACGTGAATAGTTACATTTTGATGCGCAAAAATGGCATCGGTAAAATCTAGCACCACCGATCCCATAAAGTTACTCAAATATATATTCTTTGGCACGACCCACTGACCGCTTCGCTCGTTAGAGCCTAAAATGCTGCGTAATGTAAAATCATCATCACTGTTTTGTTGTGCACTATAATGTGGTGTAAATTGCGATTGTTTTTCTGCTTTATATTGCTGATCAGTATTAAGTGTTAAATCTTCTACTAAGGCTAAAAGAGCTTCGTTATTAGGTGCATCCATCGCGTTATCTAAGCGTCTCTCAAATGCATCAACAGAAATCACCCCATGACTGTAATTATAAATTAATTGATCAATTACTTGTTCGCGTACTTGCTCTATTGGGCGGTCTTCGACTTTTACAGACATGGGGCATTCCTTATTATGTTTGCTATTAATACTGCTTCTGATGTTTATATGCAAAGCACGCACCAAATATAATAATCTTAACTATCAATGGTTTAATTTTCAATGATGTTTTATGTTTTGTTATATTAACGATAGATTAACCAAAAATGCAATTATCTAGTTATTTTCACTATTTGAGAAAGTTTTACCGAGTAGCCTGTAAATAGTTACACTGCTATAGATAGTGCCTTATCCCAGAATTACATCAAGTAATTGAAATATATATAGAAATAAAGTTGGCCTAAAGCTCGCATTAGTTAAAGTGTCTTTAATCAAAAGGAGAAAGATTATGAAAACATTTAACAAATCTATTATCGCAGCTCTAGTTCTTGGTACTACGGCTATGGGTGCCCAAGCAAACAGCTGGGAAAACGAAAGTAAAGATGCTTGGATTGATGGTAAGGCAGAAACAGTTCTACTTATGAACACTAATCTAAACAACTTTGACATTAACACTGATGTAAAAAATGGCAAGGTAGTACTTACAGGTAAAGTTAATAGCGAGCTTGATAAAGAGCTAGCAGAAGAACTTGTACTTAGCCTAGATGGCGTATCTGATGTTGAAAACAGCCTTACCGTTGTTAAAAGCATGGACACAAAAGATAGAAATAAAGACATGATGGACGATGATGATAACGACCTAACGGACGCTAAAATCACCACTGTAATCACAACTCGCTTCCTGTTTGATTCAGAAGTTGGTGGTACAGACATCGATGTTGATACCGACAACGGTATAGTAACTCTGAATGGCTCAGTAGAGTCTGAAGCTGAAAAACAACTAGCAGTTAAAATTGCTAAAAATGCTGAAGATGTTCGTGACGTAGTTGATAAACTATCTATTACTGCTGAATAACACAGTATAGTTAAGGCCCACTAACACTGGGCTTTACGCCTTTTTAATGCTTAATTTAAATGGAGTTTAATCATGGATATTATTCGTATAATACTTTCAGTTTTATTGCCGCCATTAGGTGTATTTTTGCAAGTTGGCTTAGGTATGCATTTTTGGCTAAATATTTTATTAACACTGTTAGGTTACTTCCCAGGGTTAATACATGCAATCTACATTATTGCGAAAAAATAATGACAGATTATATATTGTGTAAGCCGACTACTGAGGTTTAGCTAAATAAAAAACTTCAGTACTGATCGGCTCACAATATTAGTTTTTAAAGTAAATATTTATTATCAAAATCTAATTTTTAATTTACTCAAACTAAGTGATTTATGTCTTGTAACTCACTCCCAACATTCCCTCAGCCACACCTATCGTTTACTTCAATTAAGCTTTCTAACTAACAGTAGTGTTCTGATTCTGTATTGATGCCATTTGGGAAATCTTTAACATTAGTTTATTTATATATCTACAATACGCGATTAATTACTCTATTATTAAGTGGCAATATTACCATCACTTCTAGTGTTATCATTAAACCGAGTTTTTACGCATATTGAGGTAGCTAATTGAATATTCGACTTATACTGTCAGGCGTTGTGTCATTCATTTTTTATTTTAGTTGGGCCTACTGGGCAAACAGTTCGGCAGATATTGCTAAATCGGTCACGCTTCAAGCTGCATTAGTGCAAGGTTTGTATAGTGGATTTGTAACGCTGTTTTTTACTTTTATTTTAGAAGAGGTCGTCAACAAGTATAAATCTAGTTATGTAACGCTTGCGTTTGTAACTCCAATTATTTGTATGTTTCATTCTAAAACACCACAAAACGTAGCAATACGCCAAAGCTTCAATAATGCAATTAACTCTAGCGCCTCGCACCTAAATAACAAAAAAATAGCAGGTGTACTTTTCGCGCCTATTATTCCAATTACAGTTCAATCAAGCTTAGTGATTATAGTGAATGTAATTAATGAGACACCTAATTTGGCACTTACAGTAGCCCCAAGCATATTTTTTACAGCCTTGTATGCCTACACATATATGTTAGCTTTACTTAAAAAATAGAGCGTTAAATATAAAAGACTACATGTTGAAGGAAGGTTTTTATAATTTAGTGCAGAGAATATCATGAGAAATATCTTGTATTTTATGTTTATACCCGCCTAAAAGATTACTATTTAAGCAGTTAGCTTGCTGATTATTAAAATAAAGGTTTTTGGTAGTGACAAGCACCTAAAAAGTTTTTATACTGCAACCCGCTTTAGTCGCTCTGTGACTGAACGCTTCAAAAATTAACTGTCTTGCAGTTATATAAAAGTTGGCCCCTTAGCTCAGTTGGTTAGAGCACACGACTCATAATCGTTAGGTCCCCAGTTCGAGTCTGGGAGGGGCCACCACTTTTACACGCTTTCCAAGTAAACACCTACTAACAGAAATTACCCTGTGCTACCTCTGTGCTACTTTTGAATTTACCACACTGAATTAATACAGTATAGTTTTAACAAATAATCAAACACATAACGGACTATAGATGCACGGACGAAAAGTAAATATTTCTTTATCATTAATTGTTCTTATTTCTTTATTTTCAATAACTACTGTTCTACTTATCTTATATGCCATGGAGGTGTTCGATCAAAAGTGGGCACCAATTGTAGGTGGTATGGCAATATCATCTTTAGTTTCCTTAGTTCAGTTTTTGATTGGCTATAAAAATTACCGAAATAATGAAAAGCTTGAGGATTGTGGTGTTTTAGAGTTTCTTAGCACCAGAGGTGATAAGAAATACTACTCTCGATTAATAAATAAAGCCGATGCTAAATTTGACCTGATATTTCACACCTCTAAGCGTTTCTTTGAAGATTTTTGCGAAGAAGAAGCTGAAGATAATTTTCTTATAAAAAAGCTGGATGGCAATCAAAAGCTAACAGTGAGAATGCTGCTGACCCACCGGGATTTTCTAGAGCCAGAAGAGCAGCCCTCATATGACATCAGTAAACGAGCGATTAAACGCCTTACTGATAAATATAATCAACGCTTCCAGGTAAAGTTTTATGAGCATGAGCCCAATCACAATCTATTTATTACTGATAAAGACGCAGTAATAGGGCCTTACTTCAAAAATGAAAGAGGAAAATACTTACCTTCAATACATTTTCGTTCAAATGCTAGTTTTGTAGCCCCTTATAAGAAATTTTTCGATACTGAGTGGGAAAATGCAAAAAGTTTCGATTAGTGTTCCGTTAAGACTTCATTTTAACTTAATTGCAATGCACCAGTGCTCGTTTAGATGCAATGGTGGGTTTGGAATGGCTGTTGATACAGGCTTTAAATTAATAGGTAAAAAATCCAGTATTATTGAATTTAAACCTGCTTCTCAAGAGCTTAGGCCTACATTAGATAGAATAGTTATAAAACTTGAGCAAATAAGAAAAGACCTAAAGCTTCCTCATGGTTTAGAAGCATGTTTATATAATGCCCCTCTACCACATATTGGTTTAGGGAGTGGTACAGCTATAACTCTAGCTGCCATTGAAGCGCTTTTGATTATCAATAGGTATGACTATACGTCTCAATTTTTGCAAGTACTATCGGGTAGAGGTGGAACTTCTGGGGTGGGTCTTCATTCATATTTTACTGGGGGATTCGTATTTGATACAGGAATACAATCTGAAAATAAACCGCATTTACCTTCGGCCTTGGTTGAACCCAACAAAATTCCAACTTTACTTTTTCAAAAAAGCTATCCTTTTGGCGATATAGTATTTCTTTATCCAAAAGGTATGTTTAATAACTTCGGGCAGCAAGAGGCTGATTTTTTTAATGCCATTACTCCTATCGCTAAAATAGACTCTTTTGAAGCATGCTATAACGCAATATTTATGGTTTCAGCATCATTAGCAGACAAAAATTATGAAACATTTATTGAAGCAATCGATTTAATAAGAAACACAGCATGGAAATTGGCTGAGGTTCAATACAGTGGTTCTAATGTTAAAAATATTTTTTCTATGCTTGAAAATGAACATGTTAAGGGTATTGGAATGAGTAGTATGGGGCCAGGGGTATTCATATTTTCTCGAAAAAATAAAAAGGTTATTCGCGATGTGAAAGAAAAATATGATTTAAATGAGATATTACTAAAGCCAAATAACACTGGACGGAAGTTAGAGTATGTTTGAGCTTATCTTTTTTACTTCAAGTCGAATAAAGATGCAAAATGCTCGTCATATATGTAGAAATTATGATATCACGATAAGAAATTTCAATGAAATTACTAGCTTAGCAAACTACAAAGAACCAAGATTATACAATAGACGCAAACTCCTTGAAATGAGCTTCCAAAGTGCTTTATCTCAACTTAAAAAATCTAAGCTTGGTGCAGTTAAGCCATTTTTAATCGAAGATACCTCTGTAGATATTCATGCGCTTTCTAGAAAATACAACTATGAATACCCAGGCCTTGATGTTAAGTATTGGATGGAAAATGCAAATTTTATAGATATTGATTTAGAACTAGATTTACTAGGAAATGATCGCTCAGTTACGGTTAGATCGGATTTAGTTTTATATTTGCCAGAGGTTAGAGAAGAGCCTTTTTATTTTGTAGGTAAGACAGAAGGCAGCTTTACGATTAAAGAATACGATTTTGAATCAAATATCATATACCCGTGGCTTGATAATAAAACTTTTAACAAATGGTTTGTACCTGTTAATGTTTCAACCGTATTGAGCATGTTACCTATTGAAAAAGCAGATCTGTATGATTTTAGAAAAAAAGCATTTGAGGAAATGTTTAAAGTTTTAGATCGCTACAAATTGCTTAAAGAGAAAAGTAAAATTACAAATTCATTAAGCAAAACAGGTAGCTTAGTTGATAATATTAATTGTCACATTATCTATGGATTAAGTTGTTCAGGTAAAACCACAATTGCGACATACTTAATAAATAAGTTTGATTTCCTACACATAGAAGCTTCTGACTTTATGCATGTTATTTATTGGCAACATCATGGGTTGGGAAGTGATATTGCGATAGGGGCTTTTGCTAGAGAAATATTGAAGACTTCTCCATTTCTAGTTGCAGAGAAAGTTCTTGAATATATATCTTCTTTTGGAGATGAAAATATTGTGATTACTGGTTTCCGCTTAGTTGAAGAGGTAGAGTTTATAGAGCAAAATCTTTCTGGTAAATATAAAAGTAGAAGAGTCTTAGTGACAGCCAATAGTCAGCTTAGACTTAACCGAAAGAATCAGCGCAACAGGCCCATCGACAGTATTAATGAAGAAGGTCTCCAGGAAAGAGATGAAAGGGAATTGGAAATGGGGGTTGCGAAACTAATTCATGAAAAAGCAAAAGCGGTGGAAATATCTAATGAGAGCTCGTTGAACGATTTATATACTAACTATGAATCGAAGCTCGTTTTAGCAGGACAGGGCTTGCAAACAAGGCAAAAACATTCTAATTTTGAGAAGCTTTCTCTAAAAGAGTTAATTATATTAGTCTTATATGTTGCTAGAGGAGATGCTGAGAAATCTGAATTCTTTACAACCACTCAGGTCACAGAGATGATTAATAATAACGGGATTTCTAAGCCGAAGCATGTGACTAATGTTGGCAGGTTTTTTAAAATGAATAGGAGTGAGTTATTTGAAATTGCTGTTATTAATAAAATTAGAAAATATCGCTTGTCTAATACTGGAGTCGGTTTTGCGAAACTGATACTTAGAAAGTTTGAATTCCCTCATTAGCCTGAATATTAACTAGCCGCTTTAATAATTAAATCCTTTTCGTCCTGCTCCTTACTTTAAATAAACCTCTGTAATCTCAGCTCTGAAGTGACCCAGCTCTTGCGAAACTGTTTCAAGAGCTATTTGCCTACTAAGCCCCAAACCTTTAAGCTCAACCATTCTCTCTTGTGCGTAGCTATGCCTGAGGCCATGACCGCCATTAGAAAAAAATAGTGTACGACTAGATGCTTTTGAGAATGAGCATGACCATTTATGACCACCGCCAATATCATAACGTTGCAAGTAGTTAATTTCCCTGTCACGAATGGTAATAGGCTGTTCTAAGCGCCTTTGTTCTAGCTGTGTAGCCAGTGCGTTAGGTATTAGTACATCACGGATTAGGCCACCTTTGCCTTTCACTGTATAAATACAACCTTCTCGACCAAGCCATTTACTGTCTAGTGCTGGACGGCTATCTGCTTTTCGCTCTGATACTCTGGCAATCGTTAAAAGTTCATGGGCTCTTAACCCTGCTGCGTAGGCTATTTGTGTAGATAAATTATATTTTCTAGTTTGGTGTTCACTAATTGCATGAGCTTGAGCAGGAGTGTAGGCGCGAGACTTTTCGATTATCTCTTTTTCGGATTTTATTACAGTCAGTGTTTCTTTAGGCCCAAGTTTGCCGTTGAGTTTAAACATAGCTTGAATTGCTTGCCGTTCCATATCCAGTGTTTTTTGGCCTGCAAACTCACTGCGGTAATCAAGATATTTATAAGCATCTTGAATGCTCATGCCTTGCACACCATTAATGCCAATATCCTTTGACCATCTAGCAATTTTTATAAGTGCAGTTTTATAATTACGAGCAGTGCCAAGCGATTTAATAATTTTGTGCTTGTATAAGTTTTTAGCTAGCTTCTGGGCTTGCGCTTCAGGCTTTGCGAACTTAGGCATTTTTATCAATCCATCGTTTTATAGTACTCCAGTGTGTTCTCACTCCTTTACGCAAAAGCCATCGTTGCAAACAAGCAATGCTTGTTGCTTCTTTATGAAGCGCTAGCAGTTTGTGTTTATGAATATCGAGCTTTGATGGCTTGAATCGTTTTTTACTGATTAGCTTTTTTTCGTTTTTCAGGCGCAATGCTTCAGCCTTAGCATTAAAAGACATAGTAACTCTCCAGGGGATTTGTAAGATAGACTGGCTATTAAAGCTCAGCGGCTAACACCTATTCGCCCCTGTTCAACGCATATCGTTTGGCTCGGACTGATCTCGCCATTAATTATTTTTGATACGTAAAAGCATCAATATGATTTTCACAGTGAAGTGAAACTTGTAAACCTCGTTACTACGTTTTGAAGGCAGCTGAACAGCGCCTGTATTTTTCTTTGCTCGTTAAGAGCTAAACTAGCTTCTAGATTAGCACTTTTTCAAACCATTTCAATCTGCAAATAAAAGTATGCGTATAACGCCTTATATCCCCAGACCCCGCTATGTGTAAGCCGATTTTAGGCTTCTACATAGCGGGGTCTGGGCAAAGCCCAGTAAAAAGGAGGCGAATTGCTCATGATGCCTCATTTTGAAATGGTTTGAATTACAGTGGAGGGAAGTTTGGCATGCCAAACTTAATACCTACTTGCTACAGAAATATAAAATTTTTTCTGCGAGTTCATCTTCTATGCAATACAAAAATGCAGTAGGCACTTCTAAAATATGAGCTAATGCTTTAACTGTTTTGAAGTCAGGAGCATGAACACCTTTTTCATACCAATTGGGAGCATGATTTAAACTTGCCAATCACCTACAGTTTTCATTAAATTTTTAGCTTGAGTTTGGCATGCCAAACTTTAAGCCCCCTGTTTTGAGCAAAAATTTAGCCTTATATTATTCAATAAAGTGCTAATTTCCTTCTAAGACCCTTACTTGCATCTATCTGTAGATCATCAGACTTACTTTGCATTACCATCTTTTACTATTTTAAAAAAAGCATCGAAAAATTGACCCCCCCCCTTTTTGAGAGTCATTAATTCTTAAATTTATTAGTATTGCTTCAAGTAAGAAGTGTTAGCAATAAGTATTAATTTATTGCATTTGATTTATTTGAGGAAATATTAATGAATAACAAAAAAGTAATTTTTTATCGCACTCAAGAGGCGGCAGATCTTCTTTGCATAAGTAAACAGTCTCTGTTTAATCAGATAGCAATTAATAAACAAAATTGTGACAGATACCCTTTACCGCCGTATATAAAAATAGGTCGTCGGGTTTTGTTTCCAGTTTCTGATTTTCATGAGTGGTTAGAATCACAGCCTCGCTTCTAAGTGACGGTCTACATGAATTGCTCAATGACACATGTGAGCTTAAAGTCAGATATGTTTTCAATGGTGTGGCCTGTTTTTGCATTAGATGGAAAGTCTAAAGGTGCGTTGGATTTTTCATATAAAGGCGTATCTATAAAAATTGTACCAAGCGTTTTAGGTCGAGCAACCATCAAAGATAAAGAAATACTCATTTATTGCTTGAGCCACATAATGGCTGCAAAAAACGCTAAGTTAGAGCTTAGTAACACGGTTTGCTTCAATACTTATGATCTCCTAAAAGCCACAGGAAGAGGAACATCAGGTAAAGAGTACAAGCTTGTGGAAAAGGCTCTATACCGACTCGCAGGAACATTAATAACTACCGATTATAAATTTAATGGTCGAAGATTTTTGGAAAGTATGGGTCTCATCGAAGGTTTTAAGTTAATCGAAGATAGTGGTTTAAGTTGCTGGCAAGTAATATTGTCCGATTGGCTCATTGAGGCGATTGATGATAATGATGTTTTAACATTACATGAAGATTACTTTCAATTATCCAAACCATTTGAGCGTAGGCTTTATGAAGTATGTCGGAAGCGATGTGGTAGACCTTCTATGCAGGTTATCAAACTAGATAATCTCCGTGAAAGAATTGGTATTAAGCTACCGCTACCAGCCTTAAAGAACCGTATCCAAAAACTTAAAAAAATTTTAGATTATAGACTTAGGGTTGAGAGCGATAACGTACTCATTTTTCGCGATAATGAAAGTGGCAGAAGACAACTTGCAAAGTTTGAAATTGAACGTTTACGAAAAGAATAAAGCTCAGGTTAGTATCGTACTTTTGATCTTGAATAGTATCGTACTTCTGATGAAAACTGTCGTACTTTTAGTTTTTATGAGTCGTACTTTTGAATTTCATTTCCCTTTTAAAGGTTTGTATTTAATTTATATTTTAAGTTTTAAACGGGTGGGATAGCGAAACGTATTTTAAATATATAAATAAACGTATTTTATAGTTCTGATATTATAACCCCTAAATTTATACCGCTTAATTCTGATAAGTCAGATGCATTATAACATTCGATTTTTAAAGTTGGTCAGTCAAAATGAAAATTTAAGCTTGGTGCCAAAATGGCACCGCTATTGACTGCAAGGTGGAATCACTTTATAATGTAAGAATACAAGTAAAGTTTTAATTACTTGTTATTGGCCCAATCGAACTTAGTTGCAGCTGTCCTATTTTATAAACAAAGGAAGCTCGATAAGATTTTTGGAACTAGGCCTTTATAAGGCCACTCTCTAAGAATTTAATTCTGGAGGGGAATAGAGGATCAAATATGAAAACTCAAAATATGGCGACCGAGCGTATTACTGCTCGAGTTACAATAGAAAATAGAGAGTTGCTGGAAAGAGCAGCATTATTATCTGGTGCAACAAGTCTTAATAGTTTTTTGACTAATGTAGCTATTTCAGAGGCTCAGCGAGTTGTGAATTATACGAATGTATTACAGCTGAGTGAAGCAAATGCAAACGCATTATTTGAAGCGTTAGACAAACCTGCGAATGTTAATGATAAGCTCTTACAAGCAGCCATGAAATATAAGGCTCGTAAGAATAATGAAAATAGAGAAAATTACCACCGAACATGATAAAAAGTCATTTGACTGCGGTGTTCAACCGCTAAATAATTACCTGAAAACAATCTCAGGCCAACACGAAAAAAAACATCTTGCAAGAACATTTGTTCTTTCAGATGGAAAAGTACCTTCAAAAATCATCGGCTTTTATACCTTAGCTATGATGAGTATTGACCAATCATCTTTACCTCCGGAAATGGTCAAGAAGCTTCCAAAAGGCAATTTAAATTGCTCTCTTTTAGGCAGGCTCGCAATAGACATTCAGCATCAAGGGCAAGGCCATGGTGAGTTTCTGTTGATAGACGCTATCCGCAATTCTTATATTGCCTCTCTTTCAGTCCCTACCCCCATGCTAGTTGTAGATGCTAAAGATGATAAAGCAAAAGAGTTTTATGAGAAATATGGATTCATTGCTTTTCCTGACGAGCCTTATAGGTTGTTTCTTACGATGAAAGATAGTGAGTTGCTTTTGAACAGTGCTGACTTAATTTAGTTGAAAATTATTAGATTTAGTTTACGTACTCGTATCGATAGTTGCTAAATTAAGCAGGTATCTAGAAAGTAATTTAATATCTATTTGCAGCTTTTATGAAGCTGCAAATTATAATTCAAGCAGAGCAGTTCGCAGGCATCATCTTAATAACGTACTTACTAATTCTATTTTTTGCTCCTTGCTTAAACTCTCTAGCTGCAGCTTAATATCTGTTAATCCCAAGTTGTAACTGGGGCTGATAAGCCCCGCATATTTGGCTATCGTTTCTGTTATTTTTTCTGCTGGCTCTTTAAGCTCCTCAGCGGTTAAGATTAAATAGCCTGCAGTTACATCACTTTTGTCTGTAATATGGTTTAGAAGGCGTTTCAGGAGGTATCCCGACACTCCGCTACTCTCAGCCATTGATGTAAATGTGCGGCGTAAATCATGTGAAGTGATTTTTACTCCTGCAATTTGGCATACATGTTTTAACGTTTTTTTAGGATCAGTCAGATAGCCTTTTTTACTATTTGTACCAAACACATAGTCAGATACTTTGTATTCTTTTCGTCGATTAAATATCTCAGCTAATCGATCTGTAATGGGGAACTCTACGTCCAAGCCATTTTTTGTATCCTCTAAAATGAATATCCTATCTTCAAGGTGTACTTGTGACCATGGAAGTTGCAGTAGCTCAGACCTTCTCAGGCCTGAAAAGGTTAAAAACTCCAGATAATCACAAAAGCCGACACGACTATTTTGACGATATTTAGCAGCTTCATTTCTAACTTCATATAATGCGTCTATGAATGGTTTTAGTTGTGAACGACGCAGTCTTGTTGTTTTACGCTTTACATTATTCCAGCTTCGTTTTTCAGAAAGTGCATCTACAGGGTTTTCTGGAAATAATGAGCGACCTTCTGAAGACTTGTATTCAGCTTTAGCAAAGTTAAATAAAGCACGCATTAGGCGCATGGTATAATTTGCCTGAGCAGGGCTTCTTGAGGTTATTTCTCGCTGGCGCTTCAAAATCATGGTTTGATTAATATCGGCTAGGCGCTTGTTATGCCAATCTGGTAGATAGCAGTCCATTTTTTGCTTATAACCTCTTTCAGTTATAGGCTTAAGATCTCTAGATTTAATATATGACTCAAAGGCTTCTTTCAGAGTAATAGAAGCGGCTCTAAATTGGCGCTTAAGATCGTTTGGGTTTATACCCTCAGCAATATCTGCCATTACTTTTTTAGCCATTCGCCTTGCATCATCAAGTGTAATTGATGGAAAGTACCCAAGGGTGACATTAATAGGGGTTTCTCTTCCTGGTATCTTTTTATAAACTCTAAATGACTTCTTACCTGCTACGCTCACATCTAAAATGAGTCCTGACAATAGATTGTCATAATAGCGAGTGCGTTTACCGTTTGGTTCTATCTTTTCAAGCGATAATTCTGTGAAGCGAAATTTGGTGTCTGACATATCGTGCTACCTCTGTGCTACTTTGAACGTAAAATTTAACGTTTTGAAATACATAATGATTTATGCATCAGAGGTAGGTTTTATTCAATAACCCTATGATATAGCTATGAAAATTAGTAAATAGTTATATCAAAAAGTAACTCGTAGTAAGTCCTTGTTTTGCAACTCATAATCGTTAGGTCCCCAGTTCGAGTCTGGGAGGGGCCACCACTTTTACAAACTTTCCAAGTAAATATCTACTAACCGAAATTACTCTGTGCTCCTTTTTTTAAATGGAAAAAGATAAAATAATTCAAATGTGGAAAGTAATAAAAAATTGATGTACCCTTTTATTTTTACTGAACGAGGGAACGTTATGTCAAATAAAATTATGATCGAACGAAATATCGGTGTTTTGCGCGAAAAAATTAGAAACGCAGATACAACAACTGTCATGGGGTGTGTTGCGATTGCAACAAGCGCTGATATGCTATCAGGCGCAAAATTATCTAAACGGCAATATAGCTTCATTGTTAACAGTCGTCAGCGATGTAACCTAATAAAAACCGCTCTGTATAAAGATTTAACTAAGTTAATAGCTGAAAAGGCCATACCTAAAATATTATCTGCTGCAGATCCAACCTCAGATTTATCTAAAACTGCTTTTATGGCCGAAGCTACCGCAGACGCTGCCGGTGAGGCTCTTGAGGTGAAGACAGGTATACCAGCATTTAAAACAGCTGCTGTTTTAAATGCATTAAGTACTGGTATTCAGATTAAAACTATGTGGGATATTCAAGCGATCGAAGATGGCTTTGCTCAAACCCCAAAACAGTTTGAAAAATTATTTGCCGATTGGAGAAGTTGGAATATTGAAGAGCGTTATCAGGTGGACCGATGAAAAAATTATTAATTTTATTACTACCCAGCACATGTTTTGCACAATTTTCAGACTTATCGTTATGTGAAAACAAACAAACTATGCTTGGATTGGATTTTTATACAAATTGTGTGGGGGTCGCAGATGCCTCTGTGCATAAATTAAAGTCTGAGATAACTGCTAAACAGCTATATGACTACATAACTATTGGTATCAAAGATGTTAGCGTTTTAGAAAAGCACCTTTCGGATGATTTGATAGGAATTGTACATGCATTAATATCGATTGATCCAAACCCACTTTATTATACTACTGTTGGTAATAATGTTTTAGTCAAGACCAAAGAAGGGCTTAATATTTTTGAAAAGCATGATGGTTATTGGTTACAAAAATTAGTATCAGAGAGATCCGGTAGATAAATAGAGTTATCTCAAAAGTAATTTGATGTTGATAATTACTTTAAACAGGTTTCGGTAATTTCAGCTCTAAAGTAGTCTAGCTCTTGTGGTAAAATTTTAAGAGCTAGCGATCTGCTAAGTCCTAATTTTGTAGCTCAGTCATCCTTCCTTATGCGTAACTATATCTAAGTCTATGAGTGCTGTTAGTAAAGAGCAGAACGCGATTAGATGCTTTTGAAAGTGAACATTTATGGCCTCTGTCAGTATCATAGCGTTGCAAATAGTTAATTTCCCTACCAGGCACTGTCATAGGTTGCTCTAAGCGACCTTGTTCTTTCACAGTGTGTTTTGAGCATTCTTTTTATTTATTAGTAATGTTATCTACTGGCGTTCGTAACTCATCAGAAGTTTTTTATAAACAGCTGTGAGCAAGTATTTAATACAAAAAAGCCCCTATTGGGGCTTTTTTGTTATTAGTGCTTACTTCTATTGCTCAAAACTACAAGAGTTAACTAATTTTTACGGTATATTTCATGCTCAATATCGTAAATATTTACACTTAGGCTGTCTGATGCTCTGCAATATGTTTTTAAGCACGAAAGTAGCAGTTCGCTTAGCATTTGCTTTTGCTCAATTGAGCGTCCCGCTAATATATGTACCGCAATATGTATAAACCCAGATTTTCCTGCGCCTAGTTGATATTGCTGATAAGCAATAGCGCGCGTTTTTATGGTTTCTAACTCAAATAAATCGCTTTCAAAGGCGGTATTGTGAATTTTTTCTACGAGAACTTGTGGTAATACAGGGAGGTCTTCTGAGTGTTCAATAATAATGTGCGGCATTTAGGCGTTTCCTATTATGAGTTACTGCATGAGCGAGAGTTAATTGTATCAAATACAACAGGGTTCGCTAAACCCTGAGCTATCTAAAATCTTTACTTTAAACTAATTTAGTCGTATTTATTTTTGATGTTAGTATAAAAACATACAGGTGAACCTTCGCTTAGTAACGTAGGTGCTAAGTTACTTATATATTAATTAAGGATAAGTATGAAATTACCACAAAAATTTAAACGTTTAGTTTTACTTGCAGGTGCGGTTGTTGCATTAAGTGCTTGCTCTGATGATGTTGCGTCGGTAAGTCTTGGGTTATTTACAACTAAAGATGTTGTAGTTAATTCGCAGCAAGATCCAATCCTCGAAGGCGTTACTTGTCATATTAGTCATATAGAGGCTAATTTGGACTTTTCTGACCCGTCAGATATGTCTATAGCGTGTCGTCAAACGGGGCCTATTACAGCGCAGCAACTACAAAAAATAGACCGCAGTAAATCAGGTGAGGTGATATTTAAATCATCTAAAAGTATATTATTTAAATCACTAAAAGTGCGCCGAATTTACGATGCTGAAAACCGTACCTTATTGTATTTATCGTATTCAACTAAAGAATCCAGTGGTAGCCACCACCATGCACTATCAACAGTGCCGCTATACAATACTCAAGCGTGGGATTGGGCGCTTACACAAAAAAACTAAACTAGCACTAAAACTTATAAGAGCACCTTATGTTAGCTTTATTTAAATCGGCACCTTTATTGGAAGATCAAGAGCAGCAATGGCTTATTGATACATTTATTTGGGCTGTAGAAAACTTTGATGCTGAATTTTTTACAAAGCACACTCAAATAATACTGCCAACGGCCTCGTTTTTCCCCGATTCGGTATCGAGCATTGAGGAAATGGCGAGTAATGTCTTTACCCGCGTTACTAATTACGCGGGTATGAATGCATGGCCTATTCAATTAGTTGCACCTCAGCAGTTACAACCGCAAGTTTTTCCGCACTTTGAATTTAGTGATGAAATACGTGGCAAAGGCAGCCATTTAATTGTGCCGCCAAGCCATAAGGTCAGTATCTCCTTTAATCCTAATCAGATTAATCAGCCACAAGATTTAGTGGCAAGTTATGCGGGTACATTGGCGACCATACTTATTCATCACGTTGGGGTGCTACCGCCAGGTGGTAGGGAGTATTTACCACAAGCTGCAGATGCACTTGCCTGTTTTTTAGGGTTTGGCGTGATGATGAGCAACACTGTGTATCAGTTTAAAGGCGGTTGTGGCTCTTGCTATAACCCATACGCTAACCGTGAAGCTAAGTTAAGTGAAACGCATACGGTATTTATGCATGCCCTGATTAGTTACTTTAAAAACGATAAGGTGTCTAAAAAACACTTAAAGCCGCATTTACGTGGTCAGTTTAAAAAAGCACAAAAAGAAATTAAAGCATTGGTAAGTAACTCGGCTAACCCGCTGTTATTAGCTTATTCGCCAAACTAGCAAGGACCTGCGTGGAATACTTAGATGAATTTTTACTGATTGTTATTGCTCATTTTTTTGCAGTAGCAAGCCCTGGGCCTGACTTTGCTGTTGTACTCAAACAGAGTGTGCAACAAGGTAGACGCAATGCACTCTGGACAAGTGCCGGTGTTGGCGCTGCTATTTTATTGCACATTGCCTATTGTGTTTTAGGTGTTGCGCTTATTTTAACGCAGTCACCTAGCTTATTTATGGCGCTTAAATATGTGGCTGGTGCCTATTTAGCTTATTTAGGTGTGCAGGCGCTTAGAGCGGCAAAACCACCAACAAGTAATCAAGACAATGTAGAAATAAAAACGGTAGTCGAAGAACCTGTTTGGCTTGCTTTTAGGCGCGGCTTTTTCACAAATGCATTAAACCCAAAAGCCACGTTATTTTTTATGTCGTTATTTACACTCGTGATTAGCCCAACCACACCTACTAGTATACAGGTCGGCTACGGCGTATACATGGCATTGGCTACGTGGGCGTGGTTTTCAATGCTTTCAATGATACTTTCTAGAAATAATGTAAGGTTTTTTTTCCAACAACGCGGTTATTGGTTTGACCGTGGAATTGGCGTTATTTTAATTGCCCTTGCAGTACGTGTTGTTATTTAACTTATTTAAAAAGTGTAGGAGGTAAAATGCCGTTATATAATTTTTCGTTTGGCTCTAATATGTCATCTAATCGTTTGCTAGCGCGCTTACCGAATGTAAAGCGTGTAGGAACAGCGGTACTTAAAGGTTATGAGCTAACTTTTGATATGCTATTTAAAGATGGCTCAGGCAAGTGCAGTATTTGCCCAAGCGATAAAGAAGACGCGCTGGTTTACGGCGTTATTTATGAGCTTAATGAAGATGAAAAAGTTATTTTAGATAGTATTGAGGGCGTAGGTTACGACTGCGTAGATATAGCCCCAACGCTTTTAACGGGTGAGAGTGTAACTGCACATTGTTATATAGCTAATACCCACGACAGCGACGTACTCCCATACGATTGGTACATAAAACACGTTCATCGCGGATCACTTGAAGCGGGCGTACCAAAAGAATACAGTGATGCGATATTAAATCGCGCACAAAAAAGCGATACCAATCAAGAACGCGCAGCAATTGAATTTGCAGTTCATCAAAAAATAATAAAATAGGATTGATATGAAATTAACCAAACTTGCCGCAATTGCACTATTAGCGGGCACTACGTTTAGTAGCTGGGCACAAGTTGATACCAACAAAATTGACGATGTTATTAAAGCCTCAATGGCACGTTTTGACGTACCCGGTATGGCAGTCGCCATTGTTGAAAACGATAAAGTGATATTTGCTAAAGGCTTTGGTGTAACTAATCTCGATACCAACAAAAAAGTAAACAAAGACACTTTATTTGGTATTGCTTCAAACACCAAAGCATTCACTACTGCGGCACTGGCAAAGTTGGTTGATGAAGGTAAATTAAGCTGGGATGACCGCGTCATTGATCATTTACCAGAATTTAGATTATACGACTCATACGTAACACGCGAAATGCGTATTCGTGATTTATTAAGCCACCGCAGTGGGCTAGGGCTTGGGCAGGGCGATTTAATGATTTGGCCAAGTACCGATAAGTCAGTTGATGAAATTTTAGCGGGATTACAGTATTTAAAACCAGCGAGCAGTTTTCGTAGTAAGTATGCTTATAACAACTTGATGTTTGTTACCGCTGGTGAGGTGGTTGCACGTGTGTCGGGTATCAGCTGGAACGATTATATCGAAAAAAACATATTGCAGCCGCTACACATGGACAACTCGCGTGCGGGATTTTCGCGTATTCCAAAAAGTAATAAAAACTGGGCAACCGGTCATATTCCTATGGATGGCACGCTTCATCCATTTTTTGTGAACTACCTAGAAGATTTTAGAGGTGCAGGTGCAATTGCTTCAAGTGTAAGCGACATGAGCCAGTGGCTTCGTACGCAATTAGCAGGCGGTAAAATGCCAAACGGCAAGCAGCTATTTAGCGAAAAGCAACAAGCGCAAATGTGGCACCCACATATTACGTCTATGGCGTCTAAAAGCGCGTTTGAATCGTATCATCAGCAGTTTAGAGGTTATGGGTTAGGTTGGAGCATTGAAGACTATCACGGCTTTAAAAAGCTAGGTCACGGTGGTGGTATTTTAGGAATGGTATCGCAAGTTACTTTATTACCGGAGAAAAGGCTCGGTATTGTAATTTTATCTAATCAACAAGCTTTTGGTGCGCTTTCGGCGGTAACCCATGAAGTTCTTGAAGATGCGCTTGAGCTTGAAGATAAAGACTGGGTAGAGGATTTAGCTAAAAGTCATTTTGAAGGCAAACAACGCGCGTACGCTAATGCAAAACCAGAAGCACCGGCTGACTACCAACCGCAATTACCAAACATTAATTACACCGGTACATTACATGATGATTGGTATGGCGATGTGATTATTGAGCAACTTGATAGTAAATTGCATATTGATTTTACGCATACCAAGCGCTTAAAAGGCACACTTGAGCATTACACTGGTAATACATTTATTGTTAAGTGGGATGAAAAGCTACTTGAAGCGGATGCGTTTATTCGTTTTGAAATGAGCTCACAAAACCGTGTAAATAGCGCTAAAATGCGTGCAGTATCAACAGCGGTTACCGACTTTAGCTTTGATTTTAGAAACCTGCATTTAAAAGCAAAGTAGCTAATAGCTTTGATATTTAAAATGTTGATATAAACCAAAGTCGCAAAGCCACCCGTCGGTGGCTTTGTTATATTAAGTTTTTACACCTTGTAAGGGACTTTTTATGCGTACCGCTGTTATTTCTCATCCTCATTGCCGTAAGCATAAAATGATAGACGACCATCCTGAGTGTCCAGAGCGCTTAGATGCAATTACCGACAGATTATTAGCCAGCGGTGTAGATGTTGGCTTAACCCACCTTCAAGCCCCTAAAGCCGAGCGTGAGCATTATTTACTTGCTCACGATGAATCTTTAGTTAAACACGTAGAAGCCACGATACCAACCGAAGGGCTTGCTAATTTAGATGGCGATACTTGGCTATGCCCAGATTCGTTTAAAGCGATTGAGCGTGCAGTAGGTGCGGGGGTTTTAGCTGTTGATGAAATACTTGCTGATAAACTCGATGCCGCTTTTTGTTCTGTGCGCCCGCCAGGGCATCATGCTAATAAAGATTCGTCATCCGGATTTTGTGTATTTAATAACTTAGCCATTGCTGTTAAGTACGCCCAAAGCAAAGGAGTTAAACGTATTGCGATTGCTGACTTTGATGTACACCACGGTAATGGCACACAAGACATTTTTATTGATGACGAAAACGTACTGCTTTGTTCGTTATTTCAGTATCCGTTTTATCCTAATACAGCGGTTAAAAATAATAGTCATATTGTTAATTCACCTCTGCCAATTGCTAGCAATGGCGACGACCTAAAAGAGGTGTTTACTGGGCAATGGTTACCAAAATTAAAAGCGTTTAAGCCTGAATTACTTTTTATAAGTGCAGGGTTTGATGCTCATCTAGAAGATGATATGGCAAGCTTAAAGTTTGTAGAGGATGACTACATTTGGCTTACCGAGCAACTATGTGGTGTTGCTAAAGAGGGCGGTTGCAAAGGGGTTATTTCGTATTTAGAGGGGGGCTATGCGCTATCAGCTTTAGGTCGCAGTGCTGTAGCGCATATAAAAGTACTTACTGAACTTTAAATAAAAAGGGAGTTTATAACCCTAGTAAATCAAACGCCTGCGCCGCACTTAGGGTTTTGATTTTACCAAGGCAGCATTGCCCTTCATTTAATAAGTAAGCTGTAACAAGCTGTGCTAGCTGCTCGCCATTCAATTTAGGGCAAGCAGTGCCTTGTAAATTAAGGAAGTCACCTTGCTTATTAAGTACTCGCACATCGCTTAGCTCACTTTGCGTAACGCTGTGTAAGCATTCTTGTTGCTCTTGTTGGTTATGGGCTATCTCAAGCTCATTATAAATAACCAATAACTGTGGGTAGCTGTTTAACATAGCTCGTTAGCCTACTGTTACTTCGTAAGATGTAAATTTACGAATATTAATAACGCCTTTTTCAAAAATTAAGTATTGGCCTTTAATACCTTGTAAAATACCACTTACTACAGGGTCTTTGTCAAAGTTAAATGAGCTGATTTTTGTAGGATACTCGGTTACTGGGAAGTCTAAATCAACCACATCTTCATCAAGTTGTTCTATTGCTGTTGCACCAAATAATTCACTTAGCTCATTTAGCTTCTCACTAATTTGTGGGATCAGTTCGGCTGCAGCTGCTTTTAAGTCAATTGCTTCGTTTTGACCTTTTAACATATTGCGCCAATTAGTTTTGTCGGCAATAAATTCAGCCAATGCAACTTCCACTAAACCTGATTGCAGGCGAGTTTGCACTTTAAAAATAGGCAATGCTTGAGTTGCGCCTTGATCAACCCAACGAGTCGGTATTTGTGTGTGGCGGGTAATACCTACTTTTAACCCAGAGGTGTTAGCGAGATATACATAGTGTGGGATCATGCAGTTTGCTTCGCCCCATTCTGGCTCTCGGCAAGTACCTTGGTCATAGTGGCAGGTTTCTGGTTTCATAATACACATATCGCAACTAGCAAGCTTGCGCATACATACAAAGCAGTGACCTTGAGAATAGCTTTTTTTGGTTTTTTTACCGCAGTTAGAACATAAAATAGTGCCACTAAAGGTAAGCGTAAGCTCCTTACCTATAAATGCATTTAAGTCTACTAAGTGCTCACCTACTGGTAAGTGATATTGTACTGGTTCGGTTAAGCTCGATTTTAGTTTACGCAGTGTGCCTTGCATCTTTACTTGGCCCCTAAAGATGTTAAAAAGAGGAGTCTAACATTTTTAAGCTATATTGGCTTTTTAAGAAGTGTAAATAGTCGGTGTAAGGCAGTGCTTTTGCATATAAATAACCTTGGGCGTAGTCAGCGTTCATATCTTTGAGTAAGTGATGAATTTCTTGGGTTTCTACCCCCTCAATTGTTATTGATAAATTAAGGTTATGCGCCATATCAATGGCTGTTTGTACAATAACTTGGTGAGTTGGGTTATTAGGTAAATCAAAAACAAATGACTTATCTATTTTAAGTTCACTAAAGTGATAATTAACTAAGTAGCTAAGTGACGCGTAGCCAGTTCCAAAGTCATCCAGTACCACTTTAATGCCTAATGCTGTTAACTCATCAACTAGCTTTATAAGCGCATCTTGGCTATCTACGAATGCGGATTCGGTAAGTTCAAATTTAAGTAACTGTGCCGGCACTTGGTATTTAATTAAAATGTTTTCTACTTTTTCGGCTAAGTTATTTATAGTTAGATTTTTAGCACTTAAATTTACGCTAATTGTGTGCTCGATATAACCATTTTTTATAAGCTTGACTATGTCTTTACAGGCTTGCTCTATTACCCACAGTGTTAGCTCGTTAATAATACCTGTGTGCTCAGCAAGTATTATTAATTCTTCAATTGATAAGTTGCTGTAAGTTGGATCGGGCCAACGTAATAAAGCTTCTGCGCCACTTACTTGGTTACTGAATAAATTAATTTGAGGTTGATAGTAAAGCGCTAGTTGATTGGTTTGGATGGCTTTTTGCAACTTAGCAGCTAAAGCAACATCCATCATCAGGTTATTTGTGTTTGACGATGACCCAACTTGATTAGCGCTACTTTTTGCTTTTTTAAGCGCTAAATAACCACGTTTTAACCAATATTCAAAATCGTTACTTTTACCTGCACTACTAATACCTATGCTGTAGCTAAGCTGCAGGTTTAGTCCTTTAATTTCATATTGTTTTGGCAGGCTACTGATTATTTTTGTTAATAATGTTTCTAGCATTTCTTGGTTTTGTGTTTTAGTAGAAATACAGGCAAATACGCCACTACTCAAATCGGCTAAGCGTGGGCTGGTATTTAAATCTGTTTCGAGGTTTGTAAATTCGCGTTCATGGCTTAGTTCTAATTCAAGCTCTTTGGCTACATGCTTTATGAGTGTGTAGCCCTGAGAAGAGGTAATAATAGTATTGAGCGAATTAAAGTGACGTATTTTTATTAGGCATAAAGTTGTTGAGCGGTTTTGACTTTGTAGTGCCATAAATGCTTGTTTTAGCTTAGAGCTATTAAGTAACCTTGTTTGTTGTGTGTGCGTGGCATGGTAAAGCGCACGCTCTCGCTGATACCTTACTCGGTCTGCTAATGCCATTGCCATTAAAATAACTTCACACAGAATCGCAACTAAAAAGGCATGGCGAGTTGTAAAGGTATACGGTAAAACTCCAGTAAGTTCCATAGGTTGAATTACCGCACCAATTATTAGTGGTATCCATGAAAAAACATAAAACTTAGCCCACCTAAAACCACTACGTAACTTGTTATATATTAAAATAATACAGGTAATATAAAGTAGTGCCATCACACCAAAAAATATAGGAGCCGCTATGTTCTCGGGAATAAACAAGCTACATACAGCAAGAATAAACATAAGCCAAAGTAGGGCGATGCTCATTTTGTAGCGCCAGCATTTATCCTTATGGTAGCGCAAAAACATGATGCAAAAAGAAAGGGTGAAAAAAGCGACACCATAATTACTAAATACGACTTGTTCGTTTATAAGGAGCTGCCAGTGATTAGGCCATATATAAAAACCAAAACCTAATACAGCCCCCATTAGCGTAATAGCGCTGACGATGTAGCCAATATAAATTAAATAAACACGGTCTTTTATGCCAAAATAAAGCACCAAGTTATAAAGCGCAGCCATCAATAGCACGCCTACAAAAATACCCCAGATCCCAGTTTGAGAGCGCACTAAGTCAATAAACTCTTTATCACGGTATAAGTTTACAGGTGTTTTACTTATGCCGATTGTGTCTATTTTCATTACTAGGCGCTGTGACGACTTTCTTTCTACTAAAAAACGAATATGCGGTACGCTGTATTCAAACAAAGAGAGGGCTTCTTCCTTATCGCCGAGTTTGTATGTTTCAATTAGTTTGTTATTTTTGTCGAGGCGATAAACCGTAAGGTGATCGACCATAGGGTTGTCAAAATGTGCCACAACATTTTGCTTGTTAAGGCTTTTATTTTCTAAATCAAGAAACAACCAATAGTTTTGCTGGCTAAAACTCCATGGAACATCTGAAAATGGTTGATGAGTAAGTAATTCAGGTTGGTTAATAATGGTATCGAATGTTTTAGTTTTAGTTTCGTCAATGTAGTAGGCGTAATCGAGGTACATTGGAGCCGTTTTATCAATTGTATATCGTGTAGGCACGACAAGGTTTGATGCCAATGTACTGATTATAAAAAATATAAAGATCAGTATGGCAACAGCAATTGCATGATAACGTAAAGTTCTTAGTTCCAACGTTTGTGTACTTTCAAAAAACCTTTTAATTAGTGTAGCACTAAAAAAGCGCAGGGAAACTGCGCTTTTTTAGTTAAATTAATTGGTTATACCAATGAATAGGTATTACAAGCTATTGCTCGCGTGCAATAGCACGGTAAGCAATATCAGTACGATATTCCATACCATCCCAGCTAATTTGTTTAACAAGCTCATAGGCGCGCTGCTGCGCTTGCGTAACGGTATTACCAAGTGCTGTTGCGCATAATACGCGACCGCCTGCGGTTACAACGTCATTGCCACTTTGCTTAGTACCCGCATGAAACACTTTTTCACCCGCAGGGTAATCAACTTGTAGCCCCGAAATTGCGTCACCTTTAGGATAATCACCAGGGTAACCTTTAGCTGCAAGTACAACACCAACGGCTGCGCGTGGGTCAAACTTAATCGTTGTTTTATCAAGTTCTACACGGTTAGCAGCTTCAATCAATTCAACTAGGTCTGATTGTAAACGTAGCATCATTGGTTGAGTCTCAGGGTCGCCAAAGCGACAGTTGTACTCAATTACTTTAGGGGTACCTGTTTCGTCAATCATCAAACCTGCGTATAAAAAGCCGGTGTACGGATGGCCTTCGCTTGCCATGCCTTCTACCGTAGGGGTGATCACTTCGTTCATAATACGCTGGTGGATTTCATCAGTAACAACTGGCGCAGGTGAGTATGCACCCATGCCACCCGTGTTAGGACCAGCATCGCCATTGTAAGCGCGTTTATGGTCCTGACTGGTAGCAAATGGTAATACGTTTTTGCCATCAACCATTACAATGAAAGACGCTTCTTCACCGTCTAAAAACTCTTCGATAACAACACGACTTCCCGCATCGCCAAAAGCATTACCCGCAAGCATATCGCGAATAGCATCTTCGGCATCGGCTTNGCTTCCGTCATTGCTACAATTACGCCTTTACCTGCAGCTAAACCATCTGCTTTTATAACAATTGGCGCGCCTTTTTCTTTTAAATAAGCAAGGGCAGGGTCAATCTGTTCAAACGTTTGATAATCGCCTGATGGAATATTGTGGCGTGCTAAAAAATCTTTAGTAAACGATTTAGAGCCTTCAAGCTGGGCTGCGCCTGCCGTTGGGCCAAAAATAGCCATGTTATGTTCACGAAACTTATCAACAACACCCAGTACTAACGGTATTTCTGGACCTACAATAGTAAGCTCTACCTTATTTTGCTGTGCAAAACTAAGTAAACCCTCTAAGTCGTCAACGTTTATTGCTACGTTTTCAAGTTTTGGTTCAAGTGCAGTACCTGCATTACCAGGGGCTACAAATACAGTATTTACTTTGGTGTTTTGAGCGGCTTTAAACGCAAGTGCGTGTTCGCGGCCGCCGCTGCCAATGACTAAAACATTCATGGCGAAAATTCCTATTTAAAGCGGTTTCTTAAATTTCAGCGTCATGCGGTCGCTTTCACCAATGGCTTTGTATTTGTCAGCATCTTGTTCGCCGAGTCTTAAGCTTGGTGGTAGCGTCCATACACCTTTAGGGTGATCGGCTGTATCTTTTGGGTTTGCATTTATTTCACTGCTTGCCACTAATTCAAACCCAGCTTGTTTAGCAAGGTCTACTACGTAGCTCTGCTTCATATAACCTGATGTTTTTTGATCTTCGTCAGCACGTTCTTCAGCTAAACGGTGTTCAACTAAACCTAATGTACCACCTGGTTTAAGGGCTTTGTAAAAAGCTTGGAATGCACTTAATGCACCGCTTTTATCTTTACCCATGTACCAGTTATGCACATTACGGAATGTTAAAACCATATCGGCACTGCCAGCTGGCGCAATATCTAAATGTGTTACAGGTGCAAACTCAGTAATTTTAACGCTACTAAAGCGCTTATCTTCAGCTACTTTTTGTTCAAAGCCTGCAAGAGAGCGTTGGTAGTAGCCAACTGATGAATCAGCAGGAAAATGCGCGGCATAATAAGTGCCTTGCTCCTTTAGTGCTGGCGCTAAAATTTCACTATACCAACCACCGCCTGGCGCAATTTCAACAACTGTCATAGTTGGTTTAAAGCCAAAAAATGCCAGTGTTTGAGCCGGGTGACGATATTCGTCACGAACGCTGTTTTTAGCGCTACGTTCGCTTGATTGAAGTGCATGCTCTAGGCTCGATTCGTGGTTATGGCTAAGCGCCATAGTCGATGTCATCGTTAGTGTGGCTACAAGTAGCGATTTTAGCGCAAATTTCATTGTTTGTTCCTTCACATTATAATTTTAAATAGGTTATTGAATAATCAGAATACGTGAATTTATAGCAAACAAAAAGGGTTAAACCAACGTTTAACCCTTTGTGTGATTAGTGGCGGAAATGGCGCATACCAGTAAGCACCATTGCCATGCCAGCTTCATCAGCAGCTGCAATCACTTCTTCATCACGCATTGAGCCACCAGGCTGAATTACCGCAGTAATGCCAGCGGTTGCTGCAGCGTCAATTCCATCACGGAATGGGAAGAACGCATCAGACGCCATAACTGAACCTT
This sequence comes from Pseudoalteromonas sp. TAE56, assembly GCF_000497955.1. NCBI lineage: Bacteria > Pseudomonadati > Pseudomonadota > Gammaproteobacteria > Alteromonadales > Pseudoalteromonadaceae > Pseudoalteromonas > Pseudoalteromonas sp. TAE56. Next base: position 42,692 of record NZ_AUTN01000143.1, on the reverse strand, counting down.
TAACTTCAAGGTTTTCATCTGCTGCTTTTATGCCTGCAATTTTAGCTGAGTATACGCGGCTCATTTGGCCAGCACCTACACCAATGGTCATACCGTCACGGGCATAAACAATCGCGTTTGATTTAACAAACTTAGCTACTTTCCAGCAAAATAGTAAATCTTTAAGTTCTTGCTCTGTAGGTTGACGTTTAGAAACAACTTTTAAGTCGCCTTGCGTTACCATGCCTAAATCGCGGTCTTGAACTAAAATACCGCCATTAACGCGTTTAATATCTTGGCCAGCGGCTTTACCTGTCCACTGTCCACATTCTAATAAACGAACGTTCTTTTTAGCTTCAACAATTTTTGCAGCGTCGCCCGAAATACTAGGTGCAATAATTACTTCAACAAACTGACGGTCAACAATTGCTTGTGCAGTTGCTGCATCTAGCTCTCGGTTAAAGGCAATAATGCCACCAAATGCTGATGTAGGGTCTGTTTTAAAAGCGCGCTCGTATGCTTCAAGGATGTTGCCCCCAATTGAAACACCACACGGGTTAGCGTGCTTTACAATTACGCACGCAGGTACGTCAAATTCTTTAACACATTCAAGTGCTGCATCGGTATCTGCAATGTTGTTAAACGAAAGGGCCTTACCTTGCAATTGAGTTGCTGTTGCAACTGATGCTTCAGCAATGTCGCTTTCAACATAAAAAGCAGCATCTTGATGTGAGTTTTCACCGTAGCGCATATCTTGCTTTTTAGTGAACTGCATATTGATAGTACGTGGGAATTTAGTCTCTACAGCAGCTTCCTCGGTGTAATCAGGAACCATTTTACCGAAGTAGTTAGCAATCATGCCATCGTATTGTGCAGTATGCTCGTAAGCGGCAATCGCTAAATCAAAACGTGTTTTGTACGTTGTTGAACCATTGTTGTTTTGCATTTCGCTAATAACACGGTCGTAGTCGCTCGCGTTTACCACGATTGTTACGTCTTTGTGGTTTTTAGCGGCAGCACGAACCNGGGCCGCCAATATCAATATTTTCAATGGCATCTTCAAGGCTGCAGTTTTCTTGAGCGACTGTATTCGCAAAGGGGTATAAGTTAACTACAACTATGTCGATAGCAGAAATGTTGTTATCTGCCATTACGCTTTCATCTTGTCCGCGACGGGCTAATATGCCGCCGTGAATTTTTGGGTGAAGTGTTTTTACACGACCATCCATGATTTCAGGGTGGCCTGTGTGATCTGATACTTCAGTCACTTTTATGCCATTATCAGCAAGTAGTTTACATGTGCCGCCAGTTGATAATATATCAACGCCTTGCGCTTCAAGTGCACGGGCAAATTCAACAATACCGGTTTTATCAGACACACTTAATAGTGCGCGACGAATGGGACGATGAGTATCCATTGTAGTTTGATTTCCTCAGTTAATGAGCTAGCTTAGAAGCGGGCATTTTAACTGATTACAACTCAAAAAACGACTTATAAAGCGCTAATGAGGGTGAGCATTTTGCAACTCGGCTATTAAATTACGGGCATAAAAAAAGCACCCTAGGGTGCTTTTTTAATAATTAGCTGTGGTAAATCACAGCCAGCATATTAGTTCATGCCGTATTTTTTAAGCTTTTTACGTAAAGTACCACGGTTGATACCTAGTAAAATTGCTGCACGAGTTTGGTTACCACGTGTATATGTCATCACTTCTTCAAGTAATGGCGCTTCTAGCTCTGAAAGAACAAGGTCGTAAACGTCTTGCACATCTTGACCGTTAAGCTGCTTTAAATAGTGGTGAACAGCTTTTTTTACTGCATCACGCAATGGCTGCGGTTTCTCGTGTGACTGAACATGAGGGTTAGTGATAAATGGAGAAGTCACGTTTTGTTCGAACATTATTAAGTCTCTTTCTTTCTTAGTTAGCTGCTAGTGTTTTAAAGTATTGCTCTAATGCGACGACCTGTGCCTGTGGGTTGTCGAGCGCATTAAATACTCGCCTAAACTGACCATCACTGTCATGGGTTTGCAAATACCAAGATACATGTTTGCGAGCAATTCGCGCTCCCATTGGCTCACCGTAAAACAGATGGAGGTTTGTTAAATGCTCCATTAAAATACTGCGCACCTCTGCAATAGCAGGCGGCTGTAAATGTTCCCCAGTTCGCAAATAGTGGTCTATCTCCCTAAATATCCAAGGGCGACCTTGGGCGGCTCGGCCAATCATAATGGCATCTGCACCCGTATAGTCTAAAACCTGTTTTGCTTTTTCTGGTGATGTAATATCACCATTGGCAACAACAGGAATCGACACTGAACGTTTTATATCCCTAATCGTGGCGTACTCAGCATCACCTTTGTACATACATGCGCGCGTACGCCCATGTACAGCAAGTGATGCAATGCCATAACGTTCAGCTATTCTCGCAATCTCTACACCATTACGGTTATCCGGATCCCATCCTGTACGGATTTTAAGTGTCACAGGTATATCAACAGCATTAACGACTGCATCAATAATCTCTTCCACAAGTTCAGGAAACTGTAATAAGGCAGAGCCTGCGAGTTTCTTGTTCACTTTTTTTGCTGGGCACCCCATATTGATATCTATGATCTGTGCACCGTTAGCAACATTGAATTGTGCGGCCTGCGCCATAAGCTCAGGATCTGCTCCTGCAATTTGCACCGCGCGTATACCCGATTCACCGCTGTGATCCATACGGTTCATCGACTTTTCCGTTTTCCAAACCTTAGGATTAGACGATAGCATTTCAGAAACAGCTAGCCCTGCGCCTAAACGACGGCAAAGTTGTCTAAATGGTCTGTCTGTAATGCCAGCCATTGGCGCGACAATTACATTATTCTCAAGTTGGTATTTACCGATACGCACTATATTCAATAGGCCTCTTTTCAAGGGGCGCTAAGTTTACGGTTTTTTTCACAAAAATCAAAGGCTATAAATTGAACAAAAGTAACTTTTTTTTGCCCTTTTCGTATTGACATTTGATAACCACATGACAAGTAGGTTGATTTGTTTGAAAATCATACAAGTTTTATTTTTTACATAATAATCAGAAAACTTTTAATATGTAAAAAAATAGTAAAGCCTGTTAAATACAGGCTTTACATGCAGGTTTTGAGCTAATGCTCTAAATTTGATTGTGCAGTTTATTACGCTTTTTTAGTGCCACTAACTCGAGTCCAATCACCTTCAACGGCAATGTCATCTAGTTCAATAAACGGTGCATAAATGTCAGCAACTGATTGCGCTTGCTCTTCTAAAATGCCCGACATGGCAATTTTACCACCTGGCTTTAATAAGCCTAAAATTACACTGTGCAATTCGCGAAGTGGCTGGGCTAAAATATTAGCAACTACTATATCGGCAGTAAATTCAGGTTGGTTTTCTGGCAGGTACACTTCAAGTTTGTCTGCAACACCATTTCGGTTAGCGTTATCTAAGCTTGCTTCGAGTGCTTGAGGGTCAATATCAATCCCAATCATGCGCTCAGCGCCTAGTTTTATAGCTGCGATACCTAAAATGCCTGAGCCACAACCAAAATCAACAACCGTTTTACCTGTTAGGTCTTGGCTTTCTAACCACTTAAGACATAAGGCCGTTGTTGCATGTGTGCCGGTGCCAAAAGCAAGGCCAGGGTCAAGTAGTACATTTACCGCAGTAGGGTCTGGAATATCGCGCCAGCTTGGGCAAATCCATAGTCTTTCACCAAATTGAATCGGGTGGAAGTTATCCATCCATTCACGTTCCCAGTCCTTATCCTCAAGTTGCTCTATTTTGTATACTAAATTGTCTTTTAGCTCATCATGGCGTTTCAATAACGCAACAACTGCATTCATATCGTGATTAGCTTCAAACAAGCCAATTACTGTTGTATCAGCCCAGAATACAACGGTGCCAATTTTGGGTTCGTAAATAGGGGTGTCTTTTGCGTCAATAAAGGTTACTGAAGCACTACCCGCTTCCATTAATAGGTCACTTACTGCATCTGCTGTTGCAGCATTGGCGTTAATACGAATTTGGATCCAAGCCATGATTATTTCCTTCAAATAGAAAAAAGGCCGCTATAGCGGCCTTTTTAGTTTATACAGTAGCGCTAAATTATTTAGCGTCTAAAAAGCTTTTCAGTAAATCTGAGCGAGAAGGGTGGCGTAATTTACGCAGCGCTTTCGCTTCTATTTGACGAATACGTTCACGTGTTACGTCAAACTGTTTACCTACTTCTTCTAAGGTGTGGTCGGTATTCATATCAATACCAAAACGCATACGCAGTACTTTAGCTTCTCGGGCTGTTAGGCCTGCAAGTACATCGTTAGTTGCGCCACGAAGAGACTCCATTGTTGCCGAATCAATTGGCGAATCAATAGTTGTATCTTCGATAAAGTCACCTAAGTGAGAATCTTCATCATCACCGATTGGTGTTTCCATTGAAATTGGCTCTTTAGCAATCTTAAGTACCTTACGGATTTTATCCTCAGGCATCATCATGCGTTCTGCTAATTCTTCTGGATTTGGCTCACGACCCATTTCTTGTAACATTTGACGAGAAATACGGTTAAGTTTATTAATCGTTTCAATCATATGTACTGGAATACGGATTGTTCTTGCTTGGTCAGCAATAGAGCGAGTGATTGCTTGACGTATCCACCATGTAGCATAAGTAGAGAACTTATAACCACGGCGATATTCAAATTTATCAACCGCTTTCATCAGACCAATGTTACCTTCTTGAATTAAATCCAAGAATTGTAAGCCACGGTTTGTGTATTTTTTAGCAATTGAGATTACAAGACGTAAGTTAGCTTCAACCATTTCTTTTTTCGCACGGCGTGCTTTCGCTTCACCAATGCTCATTCGACGGTTAATGTCTTTAATACGCTCAATGCTTAAACCTGTTGTTTGTTCAATAACAGATAATTTATTAATGCTACGAATGATTTCTGGCTTAACTTCTTCAAGTTTAGCTGAATACTTTTCGTTACCTGAAATTTCTAAATCTACCCATGAAGCGTCAGTTTCGTTGTTAGCAAAATGCTTAACGAATGTTTTCTTCGGTAATTTAGCAATTTGTACAGCTTGTTTCATGATTAGACGTTCTTGAACGCGAACACGATCCATCATTTCACGCATGTTATTTACCATGCGGTCAAACTGTTTAGGTATTAATTTAAAGGTTCTGAAAAGCTCACCAATTTCAAAAATGGCGGCTTGTGATTCAGGATGCGAACGACCTTTAGCTTCAAACGTATCACGTGCTTTATTGTATAAATCACGTAAATTTTCAAAATGAATGCGCGCTTCTTCAGGATCTGGCCCTGTGTCTACTTCTTCTTCATCTTCGTCATCGCTATCAGCATCATCTTTGTCATCTTTATCGTCATCAAGTTGCTTAGCACTTAATTCTGAACCGATGTTAGTTGCTGAAATTGGCGCTGTATCTTCATTAGGATCGATAAATCCAACGATGATATCGCTTAAACGCATTTCTTCAGCTTCAAACTTATCCCACTGCTCTAGCAGGTAAGTGATTGCTTCAGGGTACTCTGCAACAGAAATCTGTACTTGGTTAATGCCTTCTTCGATACGTTTAGCGATTACAATTTCGCCTTCACGTGTAAGAAGTTCAACAGTACCCATTTCACGCATGTACATGCGAACCGGATCCGTTGTACGGCCGATTTCTTTTTCTACAGTCGCAAGGGCTGCAGCGGCAGNAGCTTCAGCTGCGTCTTCGTCTGTCGTTGTTTCTTGCATCATTAATTCATCAGCATCAGGCGCATTTTCGCTAACCTTAATACCCATATCATTAATCATGCTTATGATATCTTCTACTTGATCTGAGTCTATAATGTCTTGTGGAAGGTGATCATTTACTTCTGCAAAAGTTAAGTAGCCTTGCTCTTTACCTTTTTGAATCAGAAGTTTTAATTGTGACTGAGGAGTTGGATCCATAGAGATTTTTTCTTCCACTCTGATAAGTTGATACAACAGGCGCCATCATGTAGTTTGCATTAAAGCCAACTAGAATAATGTGACGCAGTGAATAGCACAGTATAACAGTTTAAATCAATTTTGACTAGGGTCTGTTGGTCTTTCAGGATTAAAGTTTATTCTATCCAAGGGTGGTTTAATCGCGGCGCGAGGTTTGTAACCTAGTGGGCTAAGTAAAAACCGAGCAACAACGAGTAAACCTCCCTTGGGTCGAACCCAAAGGGCAGCGCGTGTTTGGCATTTATGCTGCGTTATCGCCTATTTATGTGGAATAATCACACTACATAGGCTCTGTCTTGTCTAAATACCAAACACACTGCTGTAAACTTAACCTCGAAAGATAAACAGACCCTAACTGTTAGTCGCTTTTAACGCTGTCATTAACAAATGACACTCAAGTCTTTCATCGCTACTAAGGCCTTGAGTCTTGTCCTTTATTAATAGGGTCTCGAGTCGATAATTTAAACACTGATCTTCAATAAACTTGAAAGTATTTTTAAAAACCGTTTCTAAACGTTCTTCATTTATGTCGTGTTGCCACGTTGCAAGCTTGATTAATGGCTCATAATCTTCAGTTCCTCTAAAAAATTCGAGCAATTGTGCAGTGGTAACATTTTTTTTCTCTAAAGCTTGTTCTTGTAAACGTAACAACAGCCCTATACCAGCAATATTCATTTGTGCGAGTTCAGGTAAGTACGGCACATTTTTAGCTAAATTAGGATGTTGAATTAAAATACCTATCGCTTGTCGCATCGGTGTTATTTTAAATTTACGTTCAATAGAATGCTGTTGCTTTGGCGTTTTTAAACGGTTATTTAATTGCTCACGTGTTCTTCCGATTAAACGCCCTAATTGTTCAAGAATGTTTTCTTGATAAAATTCACTTGGGATTTTTTCAATTAATGGAAGTGCTGCACTGAGTAATTTAGCTTTCCCTGAGTCGAGTGTTAAATCTACTTCTTGGCTTAATTTATTAAACAATACTTTAGTAAAGTCATCCGCTTGGCTTAGGCGTAATTCGAATTGCTCCTTCCCCACTTTTTGTACAAGAGAGTCAGGGTCTTCGCCATCAGGTAAAAACGCAAATTGCAGTGCTTTACCATCATTTAAATAAGGAAGTGCGTTTTCAAGCGCTCTCCAGGCTGCATCACGGCCAGCTCTGTCACCATCGTAACAACAGATTACTTTATCTGTTGTTCTAAACAGAGTATGCATGTGCTCGCTTGTTGTTGCTGTGCCCAAAGATGCTACAGCGTATTCAATTCCTTGTTCGGCTAGGGCAACAACATCCATATAACCTTCAACAACCATTACATGCTCAAGTTTTTTATGGGCTTGCTTTGCTTCATAAAGCCCATAAAGCTCAAAGCCTTTATGAAAAATTCGGGTCTCTGGCGAGTTTAAATATTTGGGCCCTTGGTCAGCTTGCATTACACGCCCACCAAATGCAATAACGCGTCCGCGTTTATCGCGAATAGGAAACATTAATCGGTCGCGGAAAAAATCAAATTGTCTGCCTGGTGTTTTTTCTGAAGCTAGTTTTAATTCAACCAACTGCTCTTTTTGTTCTTTATTACGGCCAAGTTGAAGGCATAATCCATCCCACTCGCTGGGAGCGTAGCCAATCATGAACTTTTTAACTGTTTCACCACTTAAACCACGGCCTTTTACATATTCAATAACGGCAGCAGAATTACTGTGGTGTTTTAATTGGTGTTGATAAAAGCGCGCAGTATGAAGCATTAAATCGTAATCAGAGCGCTTTTGTGCAGCAGTACGTTCTGGTGCTGAGTTTGTGCCTTGTTCTCGAGGTACTTCTAAGTTAAGCATGCTTGCTATTTCTTCAATAGCATCTACAAACTCAAGCTTTTCATACTCCATTACAAACGAAATTGCATTACCATTAGCACCACAACCAAAGCAATGATAAAACTGTTTGTCTTGCGATACGGTAAATGAGGGCGATTTTTCGTTATGAAATGGGCAGCAAGCTTGATAATCCTTACCTGCTTTTTTTAGACCTACTTTTGAGTCTATCAGGTCGACAATATCGGTTCTGGCAAGTAAATCGTCTATAAAGTTACGTGGGATCTTTCCAGCCATTAGTAAAATACAGTCCTGAAATAATAAGAAGAATAACGAATATGAAATTTACTTTTTTATACTTGCTTGATGCAAAATATAGCGTGCTTTAACTTACCAAAATGATAGCAAAATAAATAGAGAAGCTATAAAAAATTTCATTTTAAAGTAACCTAATAGGTGTACTTTTTATTAAAGTTAAAAACAAAGAAACCGAGCGCAAGGCTCGGTTCACTTCAATCATACTTTAATGTATGTGGGAGTATTAGGCAGTTAATCGTTGCTTAATTAAACCAGAGATTTTGCCCATATCGGCACGACCTTCGGCTTTGCTTTTGATTATACCCATTACTTTACCCATGTCTTGCATACCTGCTGCGTTAGTATCAGCAATAGCCGCATCAATGAGAGCAATGATTTCTTCTTCACTCAATTTTTGAGGTAAGAAAGTTTCAAGTGCTACTATTTCATTGGCTTCAATATCAGCTAAATCATCACGCCCAGCATCTTTGTACTGAGTGTAAGAGTCACGACGTTGTTTAACAAGCTTCACTATAACGGAGGTAATACCTGCGTCGTCTAGTTCTATGCGCTCGTCAATTTCACGTTGCTTGATTGCAGCAAGTACCATACGAATAGGGTTAAGACGTTGTTTGTCTTTAGCTCTCATCGCATCTTTTTGCGCATCTTTTAGCGTTATTAAAAGGCTCATTTATACAAGACCTAATATATTAGTATAATTTAACGCGACGTGCGTTATCACGAGAAAGTTTTTTCATGTGACGTTTTACTGCAGCAGCTTTTTTACGCTTACGCTCAGCTGTTGGTTTTTCATAGTGCTCGCGACGACGAACTTCTGAAAGGATTCCTGCTTTTTCACATGAACGCTTGAAGCGACGAAGTGCTACGTCAAACGGTTCGTTCTCTCTTACTTTAATTACTGGCATTAAAAATTCACCTACCTAAATTATGAGCGTTGCTCAAGTTGATCAAACATTGATCAAGTGGTTCAAAAATGGTGCGGTATTGTAATCCGAAGCAACACCACATGTAAAGGACAATATTAACAGAAACGCATCATGTAAAACAGTATTAATTTACTTGGCGCTGGTAGAGTTTGCAAAACACTTGGCCTGCCTTTTTTTCTTTAATTAACAACCAGTTGCTTGGGTTGTTAAAGGTGGTTAACTCTGTTTCGACTTCAACATAAATTAATGCATCATCGCTTAACCATTGGTTTTTTTCTAATAAATCACAGGTCGTTTGCGCTAAATCTTTACGAAATGGTGGGTCAACAAATACAAGATTAAACGCTTCGTTTGTGTTTTTTTGCTCTAAAAAGGAGAGTGAATTAGTATGTTTAACGTATGCGTTGTCGAGCTTTAAAGTGCTAATGTTTAGTTCTAATTGCTTGGCAGCTGACGAGTCGAGCTCGATAAATGTGGCGTTTTTGGCAAATCGAGATAGCGCTTCAAATCCTAACCCACCAGAACCTGCAAAACAATCAAGTACATTTGTGTCACGCGTATCTTGCATTAGCCAATTAAATACAGTTTCTTTAATTCGATCGGTAGTAGGTCTTAAGCCTTCTACATTTTTAACAGGGAGTTTTCGGCCTCGAAATTGGCCACTAATCACTCTAATAAAGCCATCACTGGGCTTGTTAGTAGCTTTATTTTGCGTTGTTTTTTTTCTCATTTAGCTCACTAAAAAATGGTATATGGTATCTAGCTCAGATAATATTATGCGTGATTACGCGTAGCTTCATTTTTCAACCGTATTAAAAGTGTTACTATTGAACACTTACGTTTTGAATGGTTGTATTTATTAGCAACTATTGCTGGGCATTGCCAAGCTATTTCAAATTTTAGTTTATCAGATTTTTATAAGTGGTTATTAGCAAGTATGACAAAAAAAAGTAAATTCATGTCGTGGCTCGGTTTTGGCAAGTCAGATAAAAAAGAAGCAGAGCAAAAAGCAGCCGCTGATAAACAACAAGCATTAGCGCAAGAAGAAGCGCAGAAGCTAGAGCAAGAAAAGCTTGCACAGCAGGCTGAAACTGAACGTTTACAAGCAGAAGCCGAAACAGAGCGCTTAGAGCAGGAGCGTATTGCTGCTGAACAAATTGAAGCGAAACGTCTAGAGCAAGAAAAGCTAGCACAGGAGCAAGCTGAACGTTTAAAAGCAGAGGCCGAAACAGAGCGCTTAGAGCAGGAGCGTATTGCTTCTGAACAAATTGAAGCAAAACGTTTAGAGCAAGAGCGTGCTGAAAACGCAGAAAAGGTTGCAATTGAGCAGGCCAATGCTGAATTACTTGCAAAACAACAAGCTGATGCAGAAGCGCAAAGACAAGAACATGCACAACGTTTAGCCGATCAAGAAACGCAGATGCTGTTAGAGCAAGAGCGATTGGCTGCAGAAAAAGTAGAGGCTGAGCGACTAGAGCAAATACGCCTTGAAAAAAAGGATGAAGCTGTAAAGGCTGAAAAGCTTGCAATAGAGCAAGCGAATGCTGAGTTACTAGCAAAAGAACAAGCGGATGCTGAAGCACAAAGACAAGAACAAGCAAAACGTTTAGCAGAACAAGAAGCGCAAATGCGTTTAGAGCAAGAGCGCATTGCTGCTGAAAAAGTTGAAAATGAACGTTTGGAACAAGAACGCATTACTGCTGAAAAAGCAGAAAATGAACGTTTAGAGCAAGAGCGCATTGCTTTAGAAAAAGCAGAAAACGAGCGTTTAGAGCAAGAGCGCATTGCTTTAGAAAAAGCAGAGAATGAGCGTTTAGAGCAAGAGCGCATTGCTTTAGAAAAAGCAGAAAATGAACGTTTAGAACAAGAACGAATTGCTGCTGAAAAAGCAGAAAATGAACGTTTAGAGCAAGAGCGCATTGCTTTAGAAAAAGCAGAGAATGAGCGTTTAGAGCAAGAGCGATTGGCTGCGGAAAAAGCAGAGAATGAGCGTTTAGAGCAAGAGCGATTGGCTGCGGAAAAAGCAGAGAATGAACGTTTAGAGCAAGAGCGTATTGCTGCTGAACAAGCAGAAAACGAACGCTTAGAGCAAGAGCGTATTACTGCAGAAGAAGCAGAAAATGAGCGTTTAGAACAAGAACGTATTACAGCAGAACTTGCAATTGAAGAAGCTAAAAAAGCAGAAAAGCCGAAAAAAGAAGGGTTTTTCTCTCGTCTTAAAAAGGGCTTGTTAAAAACTCGCGTTAATATAGGTTCTGGTTTTGCGTCTATTTTTAGTGGTAAAAAAATAGATGACGAATTATTTGAAGATCTTGAAACGCAGCTGCTCACCGCCGATTTAGGCGTTGACACTACCATGAAGTTGATTGATAGCCTGACTGATGCTGCGAACCGTAAGCAGTTAAAAGATGGTGATGCGCTTTATGAGTTAATGAAACAAGAAATGGCTGCGATGCTAAAAACAGCTGAACAGCCTTTAGTAATTACCGAAGATAAAAAGCCGTTTGTTATTTTAATGGTGGGTGTAAATGGCGTTGGTAAAACAACGACTATAGGTAAGATGGCTAAGCAATTTCAAAACGAAGGTAAGTCGGTTATGCTGGCCGCTGGTGATACGTTTAGAGCGGCTGCAGTTGAGCAACTTCAGGTTTGGGGCGAACGTAACAGCATTCCTGTTATTGCCCAACATACAGGTGCAGATAGTGCGTCGGTTGTCTTTGATGCATTCCAAGCTGCAAAAGCCCGTAATATAGATGTGTTAATTGCTGATACAGCAGGGCGCCTGCAAAATAAAGATAACTTAATGCAAGAGCTTGAAAAAATAGCTCGCGTAATGAAAAAAATTGATCCCGATGCGCCGCACGAAGTCATGCTAACCATTGATGCTGGTACAGGTCAAAATGCAATTAGCCAAGTGAACTTATTTAATCAATGCGTTGGTTTAACTGGTATTACGCTTTCAAAACTAGATGGAACTGCAAAAGGTGGTGTTATTTTTGCGGTTGCAGATAAGTTTAATATTCCAATTCGTTACATTGGTGTTGGTGAAGGTATTGATGATTTACGCGCTTTTAAAAGCGATGACTTTATTGATGCGTTATTTAGCCAAGATGAGGACGACGTTTAATTTACCAAAAAAGGGAGCTTGCTCCCTTTTTAATTGCGAGGAATACCAATTTTATTAGTAAATTAATTGAATTGGCATAATAAAAAGATGATAAATTTTCAGCAAGTAAGTAAGACTTATCCTGGAGGGCACCGCGCCCTCGAAAAAGTTAATTTTCATGTTAAACCGGGTGAACTTGCCTTTTTAACCGGTCACAGTGGTGCGGGTAAAAGTACGTTGCTTAAGTTAATTAGCTTAATGGAACGTCCATCGGCAGGCAGTGTATTTATCAACGGTGTTGATTTAAATAAAGTAAACTCGCGTCAAATTCCTTATGCTCGCCGTGATATTGGTATTATTTTTCAAAACCACCGTTTACTAGAGCGCTATACTATTTTTGATAACGTGGCGCTGCCTCTTATTATTGAGGGTACTCACCATAAGCAAATAGCTAAACGTGTTCATGGTGCGCTTGATAAAGTAGGCCTGATAGACAAAATAAAATGTCATCCGTCGATGCTCTCTGGAGGCGAGCAGCAACGTGTTGGTATTGCCAGAGCAATAGTGAACTCCCCACCAATTTTGTTAGCCGATGAACCTACAGGTAACCTTGATCCTGAGCTTTCAATGGAAATACTAAAGCTGTTTGAAGACTTCAATAAACACGGCACCACTGTTCTTATAGCTACGCATGACTTAGGTTTGGTTGCACGTATGAAGTACCGCAGTCTAACCTTAAAAGATGGTCGTATGCTTCAAGATCCGCTCGCTGAGGGAGCACTATGAGTTTACTTTTTAAAAGTCGTCAAAATAGTAACGACAAGCAAAAAAAATCAGTATTAGCTGGCGGTTATTTTTTCATTATTAATATTTTTCGCCAAGGTGTTCATAGCTTAGGTGAAATGTGGCGTACGCCGCTTGCGTCTATGATGACTATTGCTGTACTTGGTTTGAGCCTAACGTTACCTGCAACACTTTATCTTGTCGTTAAAAACGTACAGCAAGTAAGTAGTGGTTTTGAAGAAGCGAGTGAAATATCGTTGTTTGTAAAAGAAAGTATGAACGAGCAAGAAACGCAAACATTAGTAAAGCGCTTAGCGTTATATCCAGAGGTTGAAAGTGTTGAGTTTATTTCAAAACAAAAAGCACTTACTGAGTTTAAAGACGTATCTGGATTTGGACAGGCCTTAGAATATTTAGATAAGAACCCATTACCAGATGTGGTACTGGTTACGCCAACAAAACGTCACAGACACCCAAATGCTGCTAAAGTACTGTTAACTAAATTAGAAAGTGAACGTGAAGTTGATTTTGGTAAGCTCGATATAGCGTGGTTAGAGCGTTTAAATGCATTACTAGATTTACTGAAAGAAAGCGTAATAACCATCGCATTATTACTGCTTACCTCAGTGACGCTTATTATTGGTAACACTATTCGTTTGTCGATCATGGATAAAAAAGAAGAAATACAAGTCATGAAGCTAGTTGGCGCAACTAACACCTTTATACATGCCCCATTTTTATGGACGGGCATTTGGTATGGTGTAATAGGTGGTTTGTTTGCCTTTATATGCGTAGGACTAATGATGTGGTGGCTTTCAAGCGCTGTGAGCAGTGTAGCAGGGGTATACCAAACAAGCTTTTCGTTAATTGGATTATCGCTTAACGAGCTTGGCTTTTTAGTGTTACTTGCAACAAGCTTAGGATTTGTAGGCTCTTACCTTTCTGTAAATCGATATATTAAAGAAATAGAACCCGATAAAGTATAAGTGAACCAACTCAGTTCGATGTGCGTATGGTATCGGACTGGGTTGTACCTCCTGTTATTAAAACTGTCATATTTGTGTACTATCCTCCCATAAAGTAATGAGTTGTAAATAAGGTGATACAGCGAAGTTAACCCGCTGCAATCCCTCAATTCATCACTTATTCAGTCGCTTGTAGTAGACTAAACCCATACTAAAAAACTGCTTGATTTATACTTTTAAAAAGTTTTAAATTGGGGTTAGCACTCTTAAAGAAAGAGTGCTAAGATAGTTTCAAATGTTTATCACCGAGGTGAAAAATGAGTAAAGATTTATACGCAATGGCACTTACAGTCGGACAACAAAGCGCAAGCATGGACGGTTACCTTCAAGCGGTAAGCACTATCCCTATGCTTAAAGTTGAACAAGAGCAAGAACTTGCTAAAAGGCTTCAGGATGAAGGCGATCTTAGTGCTGCCAAGCAACTCATTATGTCGCATTTACGCTTTGTAGCACATATTGCTAAAAGCTACTCGGGATACGGCTTGCCACAAGCTGACCTTATTCAAGAAGGTAATATAGGCCTGATGAAAGCGGTTAAACGTTTCGATCCTACAGTGGGTGTACGTTTAGTATCGTTTGCAGTGCATTGGATTAAAGCCGAGATTCACGAGTTTGTGCTTAAAAACTGGCGCATAGTTAAAGTTGCAACCACTAAAGCGCAACGTAAATTGTTTTTCAATCTTCGTAAAAACAAAAAGCGTTTAGGTTGGTTTAATCAAGCTGAGGTAAGCACCGTTGCTAGCGAGCTAGGTGTGAGTGAAAAAGAAGTACGTGAAATGGAATCGCGTATGAGCGGCCAAGACATGGGCTTTGACCTAACTGGCGATGATAACGACGACGCACCAACTAGCACTTACTCTCCAGTACAGTATTTAACAGATGGTGCAGCTGACTTAGCTGACGACGTTGAACAACAACAGTGGAAAGAGCAAGCGCATACTCGTTTATTTAGTGCACTTAAAACACTAGACGAGCGTTCACAAGATATTGTTAGCGCACGTTGGTTGTCGGATGATAAAGCGACTCTTCAAGAGCTTGCACAAAAGTACAGTGTATCTGCTGAACGTGTGCGACAGCTTGAAAAAACAGCGATGAAAAAGTTACAAAGCGCTATGAGCTAAACACCGCTCTAGCAGCAAAATTTGAAAAGCCCTGCATGAGAATGCGGGGCTTTTTGCTTTCGCGTTGGTTTGAGCGAAGCGAAACCCAACGATAAAATATCCTTTCAAGTAATATGCATATTGAATGGTTAGTTTGTAATTCGTGTATGAAAGCTATATTACCTAGCACTAATCTCTTTTCCCTCAGCCTGCGCTAACTGAATGTATTTACGTTCAACCAGCTGCGAAACCGGCACGAGTTCAAAGCCTTGCTCTATTAACTGGGGTAACGCTTCACGTAAGAAATCAATGGTTTCAGGGTAGGGGTGTGCAATTGCAATGGCAAAACTCTGGGTTGTGGCGAGTTGTTTTAATTCTTCAAGCCTCAGCTGGAGTTGTTCTGGTGTAGTTATATTGTCTAAGAACACTTGGCGACTAATATTAGCAACACCTAAAAAGTTAGCAGCATTTTGTGCTTGGCTTAAGTCGGTTGTACGGCTATCTAAAAAATATAAATGGCGCTTTTTAAGTACTTCCATTGTCCATTTCATAGCTTGGCTTTTTTGCGTAAGCGCTGAGCCCATGTGGTTATTAACGCCTTTAACTTGCGGTAAACTAGCGAGAGCTGTTCCAAGAGTTTGCTGAAGCTGCTCTTTATTCATATTTAAAGTAAGCGCGCCAGGCCCTAGTTCTTTACCGTTAAGTGCTTGCATCGGCACATGGAGTAATAACTCTTTATTTGATTGACTGGCAAGCGTTGCAAAAATTTGCGAATAAGGGGTATGAGGCAAAATTGAATACGACAATTGCCCTGGTAAGGAAAGGAACTCTAAGTCCCGTTGATGATAGCCTATATCGTCTATCACTATCGCTATTTGTTTGGCGCTAATTGTTGCTGAGCTAAAACAAATAGCTAATATTAGCCATTTTATTATTTTCACGTTTATAGTTTTTATTATCTTTTTAGCTTTGTTTATACAGCTTATACAAGCTATTGCATGCTGAGTAATTGTTTTGCTTTAACTAATTGTAAATCGGCTAAGTTACCAGTAAGTAATTGCGCGTTACTGTTAGTGTGTTCATTTTTTATTATAACGGCTTTATTACTTTGTGAAAGGTTTGTTTGATTAACCGCCACATCTGGGGTTATTCCTATTCCATCAATCGATTTACCTAATGGCGTAAAGTATTTTGCTGTGGTGAGCTTTAATGCAGTGTTGCCATCACCTAACGGAATGAGTGATTGCACAGAACCCTTTCCAAAAGATTGACTGCCTACAACAGTTGCTCGTTTATTATCTTTGAGTGCTGCTGCAAGTATTTCGGCTGCAGAGGCTGAATTTTCGTTTATAAGCACAACAATGGGGGCATTTTTTAGAATGTCTCCACGCTTTGCATAAAATGCTTGGTTGGCATCGTAAAAACGTCCTTTAGTTGTGACTATAGTGCCACTTTGTAAAAATAGGTCTGATACCGCCACTGCGCTTTGTAATGTACCCCCAGGGTTATCGCGTAAATCAATTACTAAGCCTTTAAGTGGGTAACCAAAGTGGCTTTGCAGGGCAGCAACTTGCAGAGCAACCTCATGTAATGTGTGGTTAGAAAAATTATTTATAGCTATATAACCAGTACCAAAATCTAGAAGTTCGCTTGTTACGCTTTCGAGGTTTATTTGGCGGCGTGCTACATGAAACGTGAGTGGGTTTTTATTGTTATCACGATTTATAATTAGGTCTATATTTGAAAATTTACTGTTTCTTATTAGTGTTGCTACTTCATCGATTGTACGATTTTGGACTGCGTGGTTGTTTACACTTACAATAATATCGTCTGGTAAAATCCCCGCCGCTTTTGCGGGAGAGTTATTAACCACATTAACAATAGTCATATTCTCGTCGATATTTTTAACCTCAATACCAATACCTGTGTAGCGGCCATTTGTGTTATCAAATAATGAGGTTAGTTCGTGCTCATTTAAGTACTTAGAGTAAGAGTCGAGCTTTGAATATAAACGCTCAAATTGCTGGTTATTATATTTAATGTGGTGGCTATTTTGTAAGGTGAGATCTTCAACGTAGTAGGCATGAATGTTAAAGAGTATTTCGTCTATTTGTTGTCTTTTAAGATCTTTAATCGAGCTTGCTAGTACATTACTAGTAAAGGCAATTAAGGTTAGTAATACGAGTAAATATAGACTTATATAAAAGCCTGTATTTTTTTGAACAATGGTAGTTACTACAGTTTTTTTAGTTGTCATCAGCTGCTCCAGAGCGGTGCAGCGATTAATTTAATTAAATGCGTTTGCACCATTTGATAGGATTTACTGCGCGTCCTTTGTGGCGTATTTCAAAGTATAGACCAGAACTAGCTTGTCCGCCGCTTTGGCCAACTAAAGCAAGTGTTTCACCTTCGCGTACCATGTCGCCTACATCTCTTAGCAATGTTTGAGCGTGGCCATATAGGCTCATAAAGCCCTCACCATGATCTACAACAATTACCCAACCATAGCCTTTTAGCCAATCGGCAAATACAACTTGACCATTATGTACGCTATTAATATTAGTGCCTTCTTTTGCACCAATTAATACGCCTTTCCAATCAATACCACCATGTTTACGTTGGCCAAAAGTGTGCTCTAACTTGCCTTTGCTCGGCCAGTCTAATTTACCTTTATTTTTATTTAGGCCCAGTAATTCAATTTTTTGTGTTTTTTCTTTTTCTAGTTCTTCAATCGTTGCTACCAAAGTTTGTTGGTTTTCTTTTAAATAATTTATTGAGCTTTTAGTGCTGTTGAGCTGAGCTTGTAAGTTTTTAAGATTTGCTTGGCGTTCACTTTGTGCATTAACTAAAGCGGTTTGGCGTCTTTTTTGCTCATCAAATAAAAGTTCTAGTTTTTCTTGTGTTTTAACAAGCTCTTTTTGGTTTTGTACTATTTGCTGTTGAAGGTCTTTTAGATCTTCAATTTGTTCAATACGAGCTTTATTTAAGTAGTTGTAATAACTAAGTGTGCGCTCAAATTTAGCAGTGTCTTCTTGGTTTAACAGCATTTTAGAGTAATCGTCGCCACCGGCCATATAAGCGCTTTTGAGCTGCGCGGCTAAAACTTTCTGAAATTGTGCATGCTTTTTATCGAGCTCATCGGCTTTATTTTGCAACTCTTTTTGCTGTGTTTTAGTTTCTTTTACTGATTGCTCTGCCATGTTAAGTGCTTTAGCATTTTTAGCTATATCGAGTTCATGGCTTTTGAGGTTTTTTTGTAGTGACGCTATTTTTTTTCTTTGCGCGTTATATTCAGCTTGGCTTTGCTCAAGTGCATTTTGAACTTCTGATAAGTCTTTTTTAGTACGATCTTCATTAGCAACTGCAGATGCAGTCACTAATGAAGTTAGTATTAAACCGCACTTAATTAACCGGTTAATACGTCTATTCATGTGTTATTTCAACATCATGATAGGCGTACCAGTCATTTCGCTTGGTTGCTCCATGCCCATTAAGTGAAGCATTGTAGGGGCTACATCGCTTAATGCCTTACCTTGCATAGGCTCTGCATCGCGACCAACATAAATAAAATGTACAGGTTCACTAGTGTGGGCAGTATGCGCTTGGCCAGTTTTAAGATCAGCCATTTGCTCGGCATTACCATGATCAGCTGTTATTAGTGCTTCACCACCAAACTCTTCAAGTGCATCAACAACACGTCCGATACAGCTATCTACAGCTTCACAGGCTTTAACAGCAGCTTCAAATACACCTGAGTGACCAACCATATCGCCGTTAGGGTAGTTACAAATAATAGCATCGTATTTACCGCTTTTAATTGCTTCTACGAGTTTATCGGTTAGCATTTCTGAGTTCATTTCAGGCTGTAGGTCGTAGGTTGCTACCTGCGGCGAAGGAATTAGCTCGCGTGTTTCGCCTTCAAATTCGCTTTCACGTCCACCACTAAAGAAAAATGTAACGTGTGCGTACTTTTCGGTTTCTGAAATGCGAAGTTGTGTTTTGTTATTTTTTTCAAACCACTCACCAAGTACGTTTACTAACGGTGTTGAACCAAAGGCAATAGGTGCATCTATATCAGCTGCGTATTCTGTCATCATTACAAATGCGCTAAGCTCTGGCGTTCTTTTTCTTGCGAATCCATCAAAATCAGGCTCAACAAAAGCGCGAGTAATTTCGCGGGCTCTGTCTGCTCTAAAGTTGGCAAAAATTAACGTGTCGCCATCGTTTATTGAAGCAGGAGCGGCGCCTGTTGGTGTAATAGTTGTAGCGGCAACAAATTCGTCGTTTTCGTCGCGCTCGTAAGCTGCGTTAAGTGCCTCTACGCCGTTATCAAAATTAAAGTCACCTTCAGCTAATGCAATTACGTTGTAAGCTTTTTCTACGCGGTTCCAACGATTGTCTCTGTCCATTGCGTAGTAACGGCCAACAAGTGACGCTAAACGACCGCATTTAAGTTCGCTAAATAACTTTTCAATACGTTCGATTGACGCTTTAGCACTACGTGGAGGTGTATCGCGGCCATCTAAAAAGCCGTGAAAGTAAACTTCTTTAGCGCCACGTTTTGCAGCAAGTTTTATGCTAGCAACTATATGGTCTTCATGGCTATGTACGCCACCTGGGCTTAAAAGACCCATTATGTGGACTGCTTTACCTGCTTTTACGGCTTTATCTATATTTTCAACTAAGGCTGGCGTTGAATCAAATTCGCCATCGTTAATAGCTTTTGTGATACGGGTGAAATCTTGATAAACAATGCGACCAGCACCTAAATTTACATGGCCAACTTCTGAGTTACCCATTTGACCATCAGGAAGACCTACATCTAAACCCGAAGCTGATATTAATGTGTGTGGGCGAGTGGCCCATAAATTGTCTAATACCGGTGTGTTAGCTGCAAGAATGGCGTTACTTTGCGTATCTTCGCGGTGTCCCCAACCGTCTAAAATCATTAATACCAGTGGTTTTTTATGCTCTGTCATAATAGCTCCTGAAAATTAGTATCTGTTGATGGATACTGTGCACCTAAAAAGGTTTATTAGCGTGGTTTTAGCATACCGTGTTTTTAAGCTAGGATCAGCATTGAAAACAAGATATTAAATTTTTTCACTTACTACTATATATGGGGGACTTTATCGTTTTTTAAACGTCTCTAAGTGCTCCTAAACTCGCATTTTAGGTTGGTTTGGGTATACTTGCGTGGCTAAAGTACAAAATCCTTAAAATATTAGGGCGTGTTGCACTTTGGTGGTTGAATTTGCAGCAGTATGTTTGGTTTTTAGGCAAGGCAGAGCCTATGAAGTGTGGTTACTCCCCATAAATAGGCGATAACGTAGCATAAATACCAAACATACGCTGCCCGTTGGGTTCTTTCTAGGGACTATTACCTCTTTGTTGCTCGGTTTTTACTTAGCCCACTAGGTTACAAATCTTGCGCCGCGATTTAATCGCCCCTAGATTGAACAAATTTCAATCTACAAAGGCCAACACGCCCTAGGTTTAAAACATAATTTCATAGTGGAAGTAGAATGGATCAATATATTGAATTTATTACAAATCATCCCATTTTAAGCCTTGCTTGGGTTGGTATTGTTTTCCTTATTGTTAGTGGCTGGATAAAGAGTAAGCTTTCAGCTGTTCGTCAAATAAATCCTCAGCAGCTTACGTTACTTATTAACCGTGATGACGGTCAAGTAATCGATATACGTGCGCAAAAAGAGTTTAATGCAGGGCGTATTTCTGGTGCTGAGCATTTGAGCCCAGAGAATGCGAAAAAATCTGACTTTTCAAGCCTTGAAAAGTACAAGACTAAACCCATTATAGTTGTATGTACTACAGGTATGACTGCCCAAGGTACTGCAGCCGCTATGAGTAAAGCTGGTTTTGAACGAGTTTACTTATTAGCAGGTGGCATGGGTGCGTGGCAATCTGCCAGCTTACCAACTACAACAGGTCGCTAATCAGTTTAGCTAGGCCGATAGAGGATTTATTATGAGTAATGTTGTTTTATACACCAAGGCGTATTGTCCATTTTGTCAGCGTGCTCTTTCGCTTTTAAATAGCAAAGGCGTTGAATACACTAATTATGATATTGGTGTACAGCCTGAACTACGCGCTGAAATGATTGCTAAAGCCGGTGGCGCAAGCACAGTACCGCAAATTTTTATTAATGATGAACATATCGGTGGCTGCGACGACATGATGGCTATTGAAGCGCAAGGTAAACTTGACGCTAAGTTAAACGCTTAATTTAATTATAATAACGAACAAGTTAGGAATAACAATGAACGAAGAAAATCAAAACGCGGCCGCTGCACAAGACGGCGCACAATTTACTATTCAACGTATTTACACTAAAGATGTATCGTTTGAAACGCCAAATTCTCCGGCTATTTTTCAAAAAGAGTGGACGCCAGAAGTTAAGCTAGACCTAGATACACGTTCAAACAAGCTGGACGAAGGTGTATTTGAAGTTGTTTTAGCGCTAACAGTAACTGCGTCTATTGGTGAAGAAACTGCGTTCTTATGTGAAATTCAACAAGCGGGTATTTTTACTATTGCTGAAGTTGAAGAAGTGCAGCTTGCACATATGCTTGGTGCATTTTGTCCTAACGTGTTGTTCCCATATGCACGCGAAGCTGTTTCAAACCTTGTTAACCGTGGTACTTTCCCACAGCTTAACCTTGCGCCAGTTAATTTTGACGCATTGTTTGCACAATACATGCAACAACGTACTGCGCAAGCTGACCAGGTTACAGCAGACGCATAACCTATGAGTACAGCAACTACAGCTGTTACTGTATTAGGGGCGGGGTCTTACGGCACCGCCCTTGCTATTTGTTTAGCCCGAAATGGTCACAACGTGACACTTTGGGGACGAAATAGCGACGACGTTGCCACGCTTGCAGCTGAGCGGAAAAATCAACGTTACTTACCTGATGCTCCTTTCCCAGACACTCTGACTCTTGACGCTAACTTACAACATGCCGTTGCTAGCAGCGCTATTGTACTTGTTGTTGTGCCAAGTCATGCTTTTGGCGACACACTTGCCCAGATAAAACCTGCACTGCAAGAAGGCGCTAAAGTTGCTTGGGCCACAAAAGGCCTTGAGCCTAATACAGGCCGTTTATTACAAGAAGTTGCTTTGCAAGAATTAGGTGATGATATTCCACTTGCAGTACTGTCGGGTCCTACGTTTGCAAAAGAAATGGCGATGGGTTCACCTACAGCTATTTCTGTGTCTTCTACGTCACCTGAATTTGCTCAGCAACTCGCTGATTTACTTCATTGTGGTCGCTCATTCCGTGTGTATAACAATGATGATTTTATTGGTATACAGCTCGGTGGTGCGGTTAAGAATGTAATTGCCATTGGTGCCGGTATTTCGGACGGTGTTGGTTTTGGCGCTAATGCGCGTACCGCGCTTATAACCCGAGGCCTTGCAGAGCTTACTCGTTTAGGTTGCGCTCTTGGTGCTAAGCCAGAAACCTTTATGGGAATGGCAGGCCTTGGCGATTTAATACTAACGTGTACAGATAACCAATCACGTAATCGTCGATTTGGTTTAGCGCTGGGTAAAGGCGAAAGCGTCGATGCTGCTATTGAGTCAATTGGTCAAGTAGTTGAAGGCTTTAGAAATACCAAAGAAGTGTATTTATTAGCACAACGTAGCGGTGTAGAAATGCCGATTACCGAGCAAATTTATAAAGTGCTTTATGAAAATAAAGATATGAAAGAAGCTGCAATGGCGCTGTTAGGTCGAGAGCAACGTTCTGAATAACTTTATAAGCGTTTATAAAACTAAAAAACCGACGTTACGTCGGTTTTTTGTTGTTTGGTACAAGGTGTTTATTGTGCGTTAGGAAAGCCCAACTGGCGCCACGACTCGTAAACAAACACGGCTACTGCGTTTGATAAGTTCATG
Source organism: Pseudoalteromonas sp. TAE56 (assembly GCF_000497955.1). Lineage (NCBI taxonomy): Bacteria > Pseudomonadati > Pseudomonadota > Gammaproteobacteria > Alteromonadales > Pseudoalteromonadaceae > Pseudoalteromonas > Pseudoalteromonas sp. TAE56. The sequence continues at coordinate 19,717 of NZ_AUTN01000143.1, read as the reverse complement.
CTGCGGCTATTGGCTTGCATAGGAATGCGTACACGTTGCTCTTTTGGCAGTGCTTGGATCATATCATCAGGTAGACCGCGGGTTTCAGGTCCAAATACTAAGCAGTCGCCGGCTTCGTAGTTAGCTTCATGATGGAATTGGCTACCTTTGGTTGTACATGCATATACTTTTTTAGGCTTGCACTTCTCAAGATAATCTTCAAAAGAAGCATGGCGTTGAACATGGCTAAATTCGTGGTAATCAAGGCCCGCACGCTTTACTCGTTTGTCGTCCCATTCAAAACCTAACGGCTCAATTAAATGTAGTGCATAGCCGGTATTGGCACATAGGCGAATAATATTACCAGTGTTTGGCGGTATTTCAGGTTGGTATAAAACAATATCCAGCATAGTGAACCTTTAAATAATCTGTAGTTTAACGATTTTCAGTATACACGAAACCCTTCAAAAAAATGATATACTCACACTATTGAGTACTCCTAATTATCGGATTAAAACGTGCATAATCGTAGCTACGAATTTTGGGTTAAAACTTCCAGCATTGTTACCATGGTAATGGTTAGTTTAATGATTGGCGCAAAAACATGGGCGTGGCTGGCTTCTGGNCCGCCATGAGTTTTTTAGTGTTAGGTTATGCACTGCGCCCAGCAGATGATGACCATAGGTTTGGGCACGGTAAAGCCGAAGCACTTGCTGGACTTGGGCAAGCCGCTTTTATTGCGGGCTCAGGTTGCCTACTTGCTTTTCATGGTATTGAGCGATTATTTAACCCTATACAGTTAAGCCATTCTTTATTAGGTGTGTGGGTAAGTATTTTTGCTATTGCGTGTACGCTGGTCATTGTATTTGTACAAAACAAGGTGGTTAAGTATACCGATTCAATTGCTATAAAAGCCGACTCAGTACATTACAAAGGTGATTTAATATTAAATGCCGCTGTGCTATTAGCTATTTTGTTAGCTTATTATGGCGTGTTGTATGCCGATCCTGTTTTTGCGATAGGTGTAGCGGGTTACTTACTTTATAACAGCTGGGATATTGCTCGCGATAGTGCCGATCATTTAATGGATAAAGAACTGCCAGACGATGAAAAACAAAGCATATTTGATATAGCCAGAGCCCATGCAGATGTATATGGTGTGCATGATATTCGTACGCGCCAAGGCGGGAAAGTTAAGTTTATCCAAATGCACTTAGAGCTTGATGACCATTTAAGTTTGATTCGCGCGCACAATGTGGCTGATGAAGTAGAGGCAATGCTTAGCGAACGCTTTGAGTCTGAGGTAGATATACTGATCCACCTCGACCCTTTGTCGGTACTTGTTAAGCCGTCACCGACTCACAAAACTGATACAAGCTCTTAAGCAATGGCTGGCGTATTTCATCACGTTCAAAAAACAGCTCGTGTTTAGCGCCTTCAAAGCTTTTAAGCACTGTATTTGCATGTCTGTTTGCTAATTTGTATTGGGCATTGTTATCAACCACTTCGTCGTTTTGCGCACTGGCAATATAAAGTGGAATAGTCACGCTCAAGTTATCCACAGAAGTTATAAATGCAAACGTCGCATTTAGCCAGCCGTAAGTAACACCGCCGAGCTGTAGTAATGGCTCTTCTTGATATGTTTGCCTAAATAGCTCGTAACGCACTGGACTACTGGTTAATACATTTGTAGCAAATTCATCCGGTGTATAATCGGTTTGACCTAGTGCGTAGTTGTCTTTTTGGCCCAAAAGGGTCGCGGTACTGGCTATCAATTTAGCTAAAGGTTTTGGTGTGTTTTTTGTGTAAATATCAAGCATAGGCGCTGATAAAAACGCGCCACTAAAATTGTGTTCAAAATGCGCAAGGTAATCAAAAGCAATAGCGCCGCCCATTGAATGACTCACTAATACTTTTTTACCCGGCCAATAAGTATCGACAATTTGTGTATTAAATAAGTTTAGATCGGCACTGTAATCTTTAAATTCATTAACATGGCCTTTATGCTTATTTAGTAGATGGCGATAAGAGCGGCCTTGTCCTTGGTGGTCGACTATGAATATGGCAAAATTATTATTATAAAGCTCCCATAACAGCTCTTTATATTTATCTAACCCTTCAAGGCGTCCCGAGCTTATTACAATGGCAGTTTTAGCTTTATCAGGTATGGCATAAGCATAAAATAATTGCCCGTTAGGCGTATCTAAATAAGCTTTAATTAGCGTGTTTTTATAAAAGTTATTAATTGTTATTTGATTACTTTTAAGCTCACGCTCACTACTATAAAACATGCTTTACTCTTTTATTAATGGCAAGGTTATATTAGCACACAAACCACCTTGTTCTTTATTTGATAATACTAAACTGCCGCCATGCGCAGTAATAGCATTTTTAGCAATCGCGAGACCTAAACCCGTGCCACCACTTACGCGGTCGCGCGCATCTGATTGCCTAAAAAAGGGCTCGCAAAGCTTGCCCAGTTGCTCATTTGGCACACCAGAGCCATCATCACATATTTCTATATAAATGGCATCAGCATGCTTTAGAGTAATGCTAATAGTATTATTTGCGTATTTAATAGCGTTGCGTAATAGGTTTTCAAGTGCGCTGGCAATAAGGCTTTCGTCGCAATTAATATTTACGTCTACAGCGCCCACTATATTTAGCTGCTTATTATTTTGTTTTGCTTCAAACTGCGCATCGTTAATAACGTGATCTACAATTATTTGTAATGATTGTTTTTGCAGTGAAAGCGCTTGGCTTTTTGCTTCTAAGCGAGAAACTTGCAGCACGTCTGCAATCATTTTATCGAGCTGGTTTGCTTCTTTTTCTATGCGTAATAAATACGATTGGCTANGTAGCCATTTTTAAACGTGTAAGAGGCGATCGTAATTCATGTGATATGTCGGCTAATAAGCGTTTTTGTGAGCTAATTAAAAGCTCTAACTGATTAGCCATGCTGTTAAAATCTCGCCCAAGTATTCCGAGTTCATCTTTACGGTTTACAGAAATATCGGCCCTTGCACTTAAGTTACCCGCAGATAATTTAATAGCTGCTTTTTTAAGGCTATTTATAGGGGCTATTAAGTTACGGCTAAATACAAAACTTAAAATGAGAGATGCAACAATTGCGATGACTATTTTCATCCAATTAGGCATTAGCTTAAAGCGCATTATTAGCGGCGGTTGATGGTTAATATCTATTTCATAAAGATAAAAACTCCCTTCAGGCACTTTTATATTAACAGGGCCGAAGGCTTGGTATTTTTCAGTGAAAATAATTTGCGGTGACATGTTTTGAGTAAAGTTTAATAAACTTAAGTCGATGCTCTCTGGCACTTCTTTATTACTAAGTGAGTCATCGGATTGTGCTGCGCTTAAATATAAAAGTTTACGCTTTGATAGGCGAGGGTGAACTAATACTTCGCTTAGGGTGCGCTTATGTTTAACAGCAGATCGCTCAATGCTTTTAGCGGTATATATCAGGTTTTTTTTCATCGGCCCATAAAGTGGCTCGTTAGATACCGCATTAATAGCGGTAATATTACTTAAAAATATAAGCGCTGCTACGGTGCCGATTATAGTTAACCAAAACCAAATAAATATTTTAAAAAATAGGTAGTGCCCAGGGTGCTTTAACCAAGCAAAGTAAGTGCTTTTATTCGCCTTGGATAAAGACATAACCTGTACCTCGCATTGTTTTAATTCGCTCGCCTGGAATATGCTCCGCAATTTTTTTACGGATATTACTTACATGCATATCAATGGAGCGATCAAAAGAAGCTAAACGCCTGCCTAGCACTTCTTCGCTAATTTGCTCTTTACTAACAACTTCGCCTGCATTTTTACACAATAGCGTGAGTATTTCGTACTCTGTACCGGTAAGGGTTAGTGTAGAGCTGTCTATTGAGGCCTCTCGCGCTGCAAGGTTAACAGTAATACCATTAACGAGTAACTTACTCGTTGTAGCTGCATTTAAGCTATTAATGTGCTCTATACGGCGTGTTATCGCTTTTACGCGGGCTAGTAATTCACGATGATTAAAAGGCTTTGGAATATAATCGTCAGCGCCTAGCTCTAAACCAAAAATACGGTCAAAGTCTTCACCTTTTGCAGTAAGCATTATTACAGGGGTGAGCTTTGTTTGCCTAAGTTGTTTGAGTACTTCAAAGCCATCAAGCGTTGGTAGCATTACATCAAGCAGTATAAGTGCGTAGTCGTTTGCTTGTGCTAGTTTAAGGCCCTGCTCACCGTCGTGTACGCTTTGTATTTCAAAGCCTTGAGCAGTTAAATATTCACTTAATAGCTCACAAAGGCCCGTATCGTCATCAATCATTAATAGTTTCATTTACAAACCCTTAGAGTTGTTTATAGCGTTATTTTACCCGCTAAATAGTGCAAAGGTGAATCTTTACACAACCTTTACACTGCTTTGCGTTACTTTGCGTTGAGTTAGGTATAGTTAACTCACTGGCTTAGCAGCCACAATCGCTCAACCAACCAATTCAATATTAAGGTAATGATTATGACTAAAGTAAGCACACTATCAAAATTAGTACTTATTTGTGGCTTAGCAACAGCAACTCTTGGCGCTGGTAGCGTATTAGCTAAAGGCGACGGGCATAAGCAAGGCCATTCTCAAGCTCGTTTTTTACTTTCTGATCGCGGCGTTGAAAAATTAAGCCTAACAGATGAACAGCAAACTAAGCTAAAAGCTATTTTTGAAGCACAAAAAACACAAATGAAAGCATTACGCGGCGACGATAAAGAAGCCCGTAAAGCAATGCGTGAAACGCACAAAGCAAAAATGGATGCGTTACTTTCGGCGGCAACATTTGACGAAAATGCAGCTAAAGAGCTATTAAGCGAACGCCGCGAAAAAGGTGAGCAATTTGGTTTAATCAAACTAAAAACGCAGCACCAAGTAATGCAAGTTCTTAACGCTGAGCAAAAAGAGAAGTTTGCTAAAATACAAAAGCGTATGAATAAAAAGCATCGTAAGCAAAAAGACTAATCGTTCAATTATATTGAACACTAAAAAGCCAGCATCGCGCTGGCTTTTGTGCTTTTAAATGAAAAATTCAGCGTTTACTTAAAAAAGTCATCTTCATTTTTAGCCAGCATAGCTTCAATATCTTCAATCATGTCTTGGCTAAACTCTTCTGCTGAGGTGATTGGCGCAGAAATTTTATTATTTTCAAACGACCATTCACCCAAATCAATTAGCTGACAGCGCTTGGAGCAAAAAGGGCGAAATGGGCTTTGCTCTGACCATTCAACTTTAGTTTTGCAGGACGGGCAGTTTACAACAGTAGGCATAATTTACTCTTTACAATCTTTTTCTGCATTTTACATTACTTAGATATGAGTCTCTAGGTATAAGTAAGGCTCTGAGTTTAGTTTTCAGAACCTTGTCACTTTTACTATGGACCTTTAAAAATTAGTCACGCGATTAATTTCAGCAAGGGATGTAAGACCATCGGCTGCTTTGCGTAAACCCGATAAACGTAAATTATTAAATCCGGCTTTAAGTGATACATCTGCTATTTCAAGCGAGTTACCACCGCGCATAATAATTTGGGCAATTTCAGGGGTAATTTGCATTACTTCGTAAATACCCACACGCCCTTTATAACCATCGGTACAGCTATCACACCCTTTAGGCGTATATAATGTCATTTCTTCAATTTGATCGGCACTAAACCCCTGGCGAGTCAGTTCTTCACTCGGAAGTTGTTCCGGCGTTTTACACTTGGGGCACAAACGACGTGCTAAACGCTGGGCTATAATTAAGCTTATTGAGCTTGCTACGTTATAAGCGGGCACACCCATATTTAATAAACGGGTGATTGTTTCTGGTGCTGAGTTTGTATGCAATGTTGATAAAACCAAGTGACCTGTTTGCGCCGCTTTTATTGATATTTCTGCGGTTTCTAAGTCACGTATTTCACCTACCATAACTACATCAGGATCTTGACGTAAAAATGCACGCAGTGCGTTGGCAAAAGTCATATCGGCTTTAATATTAATTTGTACTTGGTTTACACCTTCAAGGTTAATCTCAACCGGATCTTCCGCAGTACTAATATTGCGCTCTGGCTGATTTAATATATTTAAACCTGTGTATAGCGATACTGTTTTACCAGAACCCGTTGGCCCTGTTACCAATATCATCCCTTGAGGCTGGGCAAGTGCATCCATGTAGAGCTTTTTCTGCTCAGGCTCATAGCCTAATACATCAATGCCTAACATAGCGCTTGATGAATCAAGGATACGCATTACTATTTTTTCACCCCACAAGGTAGGCATGGTACTTACACGAAAGTCGATACTTTTGCGTTCAGTAATTTTTAGTTTTATACGACCATCTTGTGGTTTGCGTTTTTCGGCAATATCGAGTCGCGACATAACCTTAATACGCGCAGAAAGCTTGGTTGCTAATGTATTAGGTGGGCTTGCCACTTCATGCAAAATGCCGTCAATACGAAAACGAATACGGTACTTGTGCTCATACGGTTCAAAGTGTAAATCAGAGGCGCCTTTTTTAATGGCATCCATTAAAATTTTGTTGATGTAAACGATGATAGGCGCATCATCTTTATCGTCATCTTGTGGTGCTGTATCTCTTTGGCTTTCTGAGTCTAAATCAGCAAATTCCTGAAACTCGTCATCAGTTAGATTTAAGCTACCAGTGGCATCTAGCAACTGCTCAATTTTGTTATCGAGTTGAATATAATCAACAACAACAATTTCACATGAGAGACCGGTACTAAATTCAAAGTTTTCGAATGCGCCGTAATCTGTTGGGTCTGATGCGGCTATATAAACTTTTCGATCTTTTTGAACAAGCGGCAAAATGTGATGTTTACGTATGAGTTTTTCTTTTACGAGATCTGCCGGGATTTTTGTTGGGTCAAAGTCTTTTAAATCAAAATAAGGTACGCGAAACAAATCAATACATTGTTCAGCTAAATCTTTACTATCGATTTTTCCACATTTAGAAATAAGCTCAGCTGTTGAGGCAAATTCATTTTGTTTGTTTTTAACCGTGTCGGCATCTATGCGGCCAAGGGTTATAAATTTTCTCAATAACGGTGAGTTAATATTCATTGCGCACCTGTTTTATTCCTTCAATAGTTAGCAATTTATCAGAAAAAAGAAGGTGATTACATCACCTTTCATTCTTTGTTGTGATTTTACTAACTAAAATACGAGTTTGTGTGAGTTAGGACAGTGTTAATGTGAGTTAGTTTTGTTGTGTAATGCATATTGTAGGTACTTTTTATGAAGATCAACAAGTTCTATATGCACTAGGTTTAAACTTCGGTCATTATTTAAAATATCATCCGCTTTTTGCTGCTTATCGGCACGTGACATTTGCGAGGCAATAATACTTTTAACTTGCTCAATACTTGTGCTGTCGCGTTTTGCTGTACGCGCTATCTGTACAGAGGTTGGTACGTCAATAAGTAGGGTGTGGGCGCAATATTTATCAAGGTTGTTTTCAAACAATAAAGGCGCTACTAAAACAACATAAGGGCTAGTTGCATTATTTAAATCTTTAAGTATTTTTATCCGTATAAGAGGGTGCAGTAACGCATTAAGCCATTCTTTTTCATTGTTGTTAGTAAATATTTTTGCACGCAGCTCTGCTCTATTTAATGTGCCATCAGGCAATAAAATATCCTCACCAAAGTGTTGGGTAATCGCTTTTAGCCCTTTGCTATTTGGGAGTACTACTTCACGCGCAATTATATCGGCATCAACTATTGTAATACCAAGTTCTTCAAACATATTGCTTACGGCTGTTTTACCACAGCCAATACCACCTGTTAAACCTAATACCCAGCTATTTACTTTAGTTATTTGTTCACTCATTTTAATAACCAATTAAATTAAAATAAGCGCCTTGAATTTGGTTGCCCCAAAGCATTGCAATCCAGCCAGCTATCGCTAAATAAGGCCCAAAAGGGATAGGGGTCGCTTTGTCTTTACCTTGTATGCTCAACAGCGCAATACCTATAATGGCACCCACTACGCTCGAAAGCAGAATAATAGTAAGTAATGACTGCCAGCCCAGTAAAGCACCAAATACAGCAAGCAATTTAAAATCGCCATAGCCCATGCCTTCTTTACCGGTTAATAACTTAAATAACCAAAACACGCTCCATAAGCTTAAATAACCGCAAGCAGCACCAATAATGGCATCAGTAGGTGTAATTGTGTAACCCATTACAGAGGCAATAAGGGCAAGCCAAACAAGCGGAAGTGTAAGTTGATCTGGCAGTAACATATGGTCAATATCAATAAAGGTTAGTGCTACCAATATCCACGTTACAAAAATATATAAAAGGGCTTGCTCGGTCGCACCAAAACTATAGGCAACAACTAAACTTAATAGGGCAGTAATTAATTCTACAGCAGGGTATCGAGCCGAAATAGGGTTACTACAACTTGCGCATTTACCTTTAAGCATTAACCAACTAATAATAGGAATATTCTGCCAAGGCTTAATGGCAGTTTTACATTTAGGGCAGGTAGAATTGGGTTTTACTAAGTTAAAAGGCTCATTGATATTGGCTTGTTTAGATTTATTAGCTGTAAGTTCATCTTCTAACAGTAGTCTGCATTCGCTTTGCCACTCACGTTGCATCATCAACGGTAAGCGATAAATAACTACATTTAAAAAGCTACCAATACATAAACTAATTAAGCCAACGGTGGTTAAATAAAACCATAGTTGGCTTTGCATTACTTCAATAATACTTTGCATATAACGACCAAATAATTAAATAGCGTATTAAGATAAAAAGTTAAATAAAAATTAAACAACAGCGCCTAGTTGGAAAATAGGCAAGTACATTGCAACAATCAAACCACCAACAAGTACACCTAGTACAGCCATAATAAGTGGCTCAAGCAGGCTTGATAACCCATCTACTGCATCATCAACTTCTTGCTCGTAAATAGTCGCTACTTTAGCAAGCATGCCGTCTAGTGAGCCAGATTCTTCACCAATCGCAACCATTTGTATTACCATATCAGGGAATATTTTTGAGTTACGCATTGCCCAGTTCATCTGATTACCAGAGCTTACCTCAACTTTTATATCTAAAATAGCATAACGATATACTGCATTGCCGGAAGCTCCCGCGGCAGAGTCAAGCGCATCAACCAGCGGCACACCAGCAGCAAAAGTGGTCGAAAGAGTTCGTGCATAGCGAGCAACTGCAGCTTTATTTAAAATCATGCCAATAACAGGCAGTTTTAGTATTGCTCGGTCGGTTGCATCTCTGAGTTTTAAACTTCTTAATTTTGCTTCTTTAAATGCGTATCCAAAAGCAAGCATCCCAATAAGAATCATCCACCAATATGCTTGCATAAAGTTAGATATACCAATTACGAATAATGTAAAAGCGGGAAGTTCAGCTCCAAAACCAGCAAAAATTTCTTGAAACTGCGGTACTACAAATATTAATAGTATTGAGGTAACAATACCTGCAATCACCAGTACCGAAATAGGGTAAAACATTGCTTTTTTTATTTTTGACTTTAGTGCTTCAGACTTTTCTTTATAAATAGCGACACGATCAAATATTCTATCAAGCGCACCTGATTGTTCGCCCGATGCTACTAGGTCGCAATATAAATCATCAAAATAGCGAGGGTGTTTTCTAAGCGCTGTAGATAATGGCTGACCCGCTTTTACTTCATCAGCAATAGTCTCCATTAATTTACCGATGCTTTTATTAGTCGAACCGCTGCCAATCATTTCAATTGATTGTATTAGCGGAACGCCCGCCATTAGCATAGTGGCAATTTGGCGAGTAACTAGTGCGATATCTTTTGGCGTTATTTTTTGAACGCTCTGAATGCCAAATAACGGTTTTGCTTTACGTTTGACTTTTGAGGGCGTAATACCTTGCTTGCGAAGCTGAGCCTTTACTAATGCAATACTATTACCTGTAAGCTCGCCTTCAAGTTTTTTCCCTCGTGCACTTACACCTACCCACTGAAAAGTATCGAGGCCTTTATCTTGTTGTTTTTTTGCCATTAAGAGTACCCAGCTGAATTTGGTTTAAAACTTCACTATTATAAGCATAACTTAAACTAATGATTCTTGGTAGAAAAGTTGGGCGCTTTAAAATCGTTGCCCAACGGACCAAAACCTAGGTCCGTAAATATAGCCCTTATCTGGGTCAATATTATTATAAATACTTATCGCTTTTTGTAAGTAAAGGTACCATGCAAAAATAAATAAAATGGCTATTAAAGCTTTTAAGTACTTATTTATGGGAATGCTTTTGTTGCTTTTTTTATTAATTCTTCCAAGTAGCAATCCCCACATTATAAATAAGAGTGTTTGCGAAACCGGCATTACATGCACACCAGAAAATAGTGAATATGTAATTCCTATAGCAAAAGAATAAAAGAGGCTTTCAGTAATGATATCTTTTTTATACTTTTTTAAATGTGCTATAGCTTTTTTAAAGGTTGTAAAAAAAACTGGTAAAATACACATAAGGGCGATTAAGCCCCACTCATTTAAAATTTCAATTAACGAATTATGAGGATGGCTAAAAGGAGCTGAGCTGCCAAGTGACATTTCAAACACTCCAGGACCATTACCTATAAATAAATGCTTTAAAGATAGGCCCGAAAGAGTATTAAACCATAGGTCGATACGGCCTGAGGAGGATGTGCGTAGTATTTCAGCACCTCCTCTATTTAATGAATCCAAAACATAAAAAGTAATACAACTTAAAACAAAGCAGAGTAACCCGATAAAAACTTGTTTTTTTAATGTGGTTTTTAAAGCAAGAGCAAAAATAGAGAAAGCTAAAAATGAGAGTAAAGCCCCACGAGCTTGCCCAATAAATATAAGCAATAAGTTTAAAAACAAAATAATAAATACAACACGCTGAATACTTTTAAACTTTAGGAGTAGCACCAAAAAGGGAAGAATAAATACCTGTACTTGGTTAAAAAAACGAATGTTAATAAAACCGGAGTAGATTATGTAGGGGTTTAAGGGCTGTTGTTCAGATAGCGTAAAAATTATATTAAGTAGGCATATTAAAATGAGGCTTGTATGAGTTATCAGTAATGCATAAATAATAAATAAAATAGATTTTTTATTATTTATAGTACCTACATAACACATAGTTAAAATAAGTAGACTTATATGAAATGTGTAAAGTAAGCTAAAACTTTGCTCTGCACTCATTAATGCAGATAAATAACCACAAAAGATAAAAACCGAAAATAATATTCCATTTTTTTTGTTTAGTGCCAGCTTAAAAGTAGGCTCTTTATTACTTAAAAAAGCTGTAAGCGCTATAAGGCTCATAATAAGTAACAAAGCTATTTGAATTATGCGTTGGTGATTATGGTAATCGTAGGAAAATATGGGTATTAAAGGTATTAACGTACACAGAAAAAACAAGCTGATAAGCGATGGTTTTATTATATTTATTATATTCATGAATGCTGATTCTTACGCATTAAAAAAGCGCCAAATTAGGCGCTTTTAGTAATCAATAAATGATTAAGATTGTGGACAGCTTTTCGGAGCTAGAGTTTTATCATCAGCTAAAGTAGTTGCACAAGTCCAAACACCATTAGCAGCTCGTGACCATGTTACTACTGCTTTATTTACTTGAGATGGCGCATTTTGTATCGCACAAGCTATTGTACCCACGCCTGTATTAGCAAGGCTTGCTGTGATATTACAGTTTTGAGTAGTTGCATTTTTTATTGCTGAAAGGTCTGTTATTGATCCAATAACATCTCCACTGTTTGCTTGAATTTCCATCTCTGTTTTTGCACCTGAGATCTCAGCTAAACCAGCAGTTAACTTAGATGATGCTTGGTAATTCGAATATGCAGGCAGTGCTACTGCAGCAAGAATACCGATGATTGCTACTACAATCATTAATTCAATTAGGGTGAAACCCTGTTGTTTTTGAGTCATTGTTTTCATGTTTCCTCTCCTAAAGGATAGATTTTTGTAACTTAAATCACTTAAGCGGCAAATGCCTCACTTAATTTAACTGATTTACTTTACAGTTTTACTTAAAATTAATTTTATTACACTTTAGCTTTAGAGTATGAAACACAAAAGCCGTATGTGAATTCATTATGTTTAGTACTAGCTATAAAAGTTTACTAAGAGCACTACATGTCGTAGCAACAAATAGTATAGGCATAAAGTAAGTAGTTTAGTTGCTTTAGTTTTCAATTATGTCTTTAAAAACTAAAGGCACTAGTTATTTATGACTACCTTTTAAAATAAAATAGTACAACAGAATTAGTCTACCATTTTATTTTGGTATTTAGCACGTATCTTCTTATAAAAAAGCGATTTTATTTAACAAAATGTTACAAAGTAAGCCTTTCGGGTTATTTAATGCTTTTTTACTTAACTTGTCAATCGATTAGCGGTATTAATTGGCAGTTGTTGCTTTAAAATTGTTCAAAACGCATCGATAAATCGATTGATTGTAAGTTTTTTGTTAACGCCCCGCTGGATATGAAATCAACGCCTGCTTGTGAATAAGTTTTGAGCGTTTCTAGGGTCATATTGCCTGAAACCTCTAGTTTGGCGCGTTTGTTGGCCAAAATTACGGCTTGTTTAATTTGCTCTACGCTAAAATTGTCTAGCATAATTATGTCGGCGCCGGCATCAATAGCTTGCTTAAGTTCAGGGAGTGATTCTACTTCTACTTCGACAGGTTTGTTTGGGTGGTTTTGTTTAGCTTGAGCTACGGCTTTGTTTATTGTGCCACAAGCCGATATATGATTTTCTTTAATTAAAAAAGCATCAAATAAGCCAATGCGATGGTTTGCACCCCCACCACATTTTACCGCGTATTTTTGAAGTGCTCGCAAACCAGGTATGGTTTTGCGTGTGTCGAGTAGCTGTGTAGTTGTACCGCTCAGCTCTTTTACATAATGCGCAGTAGTAGTGGCTGTACCCGATAACGTTTGTACAAAGTTAAGTGCAGTACGTTCGGCAGTTAATATTGAACGAGCTGAACCAATAGCGGTAAATAATGTGCTGTTTGCTTTAACTGCGTCGCCATCATTTATAAGTACATTAACATTAACGCTTGGGTCTACCTGTTTGAATACTTCAAGGATGATGTCTTTTCCGCAAAAAATGCAGTCTTCGCGAGTGATTACTTTAGCGCTTGCTTGCTCATTTTTGGGGATCAATTGCGCGGTAATATCGCCTTCTTGCGCGGTTTGATAATTTAAATCTTCGTCAAGTGCAAGAGTGACTAGTTGAGTAATGAGGGAGTGCGAAATAGACATAGGATGCTCATAAGCGTTAATAAATTAAGCAAATTTTACTATGTTTATAAAAGAAAGAGAAGCGATTGCCTTTTCGCCAATATAAAGATAAGCGCGTATAGTAAATTAGTATCTACGTGTGGGTTTGTATTATCTGTAGGTGAGGTTTTATACCTCGCTTTTAATTTCGAAAGTTACGTTACATGGGCGGACGTAAATTCGTACCTACGGGTGGGTTTGAATTATTTGTATGTGAGGTTTTATACCTCGCTTGTTACTATCATTTTTCTAATAAATCCTTTAGCATCAGTACTATGTATCTCTTGATATTTATATAATAAACGTATCATGAAAATAGATTTAAACGGTGTTTTAAGTACGGTAGCGCAGCGGCCTTGTTCGCATTTTGATGAGCGCCCTGATGAGGCTGATATTTCTTTATTGGTGATTCACAATATATCATTGCCAGCAGGGCAGTTTGGTACACCTTTCGTTGATGACTTATTTATGGGTAGCATTGACTGTAATGCTCATCCAAGTTTTAGTGACTTAAAGAATTTACGTGTATCAGCCCATTGTTTTATAAAGCGCACCGGTGAGGCTATACAATACGTGCCTTTTGAAAGGCGTGCTTGGCATGCAGGCCAATCTGAGTTTGAGGACGTATCTGCTTGTAATAACTTTAGCATTGGCATTGAACTTGAAGGTACCGACATCGCACCATATTCTTTAGAACAGTACAAAACATTAACTATTATTAGTAAATCTATAATGCAACGCTATCCAAAAATTACCCCTTCGCGTATTGTTGGACATTGCGATATTGCTCCAGGGCGTAAAACCGATCCTGGTAGTAGCTTTAATTGGCCATTGTTTTTTAATATGCTTGAACAGCTAAGTTAAGAGAGTTATTCCCATGATTTTAGTTTCTATAATAATTGCATTAATACTAGAGCGCTTAGGAGCTCGGTCTAATTACTGGCAGATAAGTTATTACGCAAATGGTTATTTAAATCGCTCTAATAAATTACTTGGTGATAAGGGCTTATTTAGCTCAGCACCAGGCTTTTTTATTTGGCTTTTACTTCCAGTGATTGCGATAGCACTAATTTATTGTTTATCTGATTTTGTTTTGTGGCAGTTGGGCATTAATATCGCGGTGCTTTTGGTTTGCTTTGGTTGTGCTAAGCAGCGTGCTTTATATAAGTCGTACTTAAATGCGTTAACGCGAGATGACGGGACCGCTGCATCATTATATGCATTGCAAATAGGTCAAAAGCGTACTGAAGGCTACGATAGTGGTGAAACCTTTGGGCAAACATTGGCGTGGGTAAACTTTAGATTTTACTGTGCGGTTATTTTTTGGTTTGTTGTTTTAGGTGCGCCAGGTGCGGTTTTATATGCACTGGTACGTACTTTAGCTGATTTAGTACGAGAAGATCATAAAGTAATATTTGCTAAGCGTTTTAAACTTATACATAAACTATTGTTTTGGCTCGACTGGTTACCTGCACGTATTACCAGCTTTGGTTATTTAGTAATAGGTAACTTTAATAAAGGCACGAGCTGTTGGTTACGTTACGTACTTAACTTTAAATCTCCAAACCGAGAAGTAGTAACATGTACTGCACTTGCTGCAGAGCAAGTTGAAAAGCGTTATTACGGCTGTACCTACGAAGCCACTTGTATGATTAAGCTTGTTAAGCGCAATATATTATTTTACTTAGTACTTATAGCGCTACTTACATTATTTGGTGGACTGTCTTAGGTTAATACCTTTTTAATAAAGTACCTTATGCAAGGTAAGGTGCTTTAATCTCTTCCTGCAATTTTTGAACACAATAAAATAGAGCTAATATTCTAATCTCTTCTGGTCAGACCAATTGTTTTCATCCTATTAACGTTATAACAATTTTTGTAAATTGCGCATTGTTTAATCTTCGTTCAAAATGCGTTACGCTACTTTAATTGCTCAAATTACCTGTAAATTGACAGCTAATAAGGTTTTTGATACCGTATTGAAAAATTTTGGTATGACCAATTTACCTTTTGGGTAAATCATACTACTCAAAGCCCCGCTTTATGGGCTCTTGGTATTTATACAACGCGGACGTTGATTCATGTCTTTAAAGATCAAAGCAGCAAAGTTATCTGATGTTATTTTACAGCAACTCGAGAATATGATTCTTGAAGGCTCGTTAGCACCAGGTGAAAAGTTGCCACCAGAGCGTGAACTAGCAAAGCAATTTGAAGTGTCTCGCCCGTCACTGCGTGAGGCAATTCAAAAATTAGAAGCGAAAGGTTTAGTTACGCGTCGCCAAGGTGGTGGCACGTTTGTAAAAAATCAGCTCGAAGAAGGGCTTACTGATCCACTTTTTGATTTGATTAGTAAACACCCTGAGTCGCAGTTTGATTTACTTGAATTTCGTCATGCATTAGAAGGGATTGCTGCTTACTACGCGGCACTACGCGGGACCAGCAACGATTTTAGTAAAGTGAAAGAAAGCTTTGATAAAATTGCCCTCGTTAATGATGATTTACAGCAAAAAGCAAAAGCAATTAATGCATTTCACTTTAGCGTGGCAGAAGCTTCGCATAATGTGGTGTTACTGCATTTAGTAAGAGGCATGAAAGCGCTGCTTGAGCAAAATGTATTGCAAAATTTAACTGTTTTATTAAAAAAGTCAGATATTAGCAGTCAGTTAGCCGAGCACAGGCGTTTATTAATGGATGCCGTTATTGACGGTAATCCAGAACAAGCCCGTTTAGCAAGTAATGCGCACTTAGCGTTTATTGAAGAAGCACTACTTGAAGCAGGCAAAGAACATTCGCGAATTGAACGTAGTTTAAGACGCACTAAACAAAATTAAGTTAGTACATAACTACTTTGAACACACAAATTAAGTAGCTGTGATATTAAATTAACAATATTCGTATTTTAAACATAAGGAAACCTCCATATGTCTGAAGTCAATAAAATTGACGTAGACGCGCTAGAAACACAAGAGTGGTTACAAGCTCTTGAATCAGTTGTGCGCGAAGAAGGTGTTGAACGAGCTCAGTTTTTACTTGAGCAAGTATTAGAGCAAGCCCGTTTAGATGGCGTTGATATGCCAACGGGTATTACCACGAACTACGTTAATACTATTCCTGTAGATCAAGAACCTGCTTACCCGGGTGATGTAAATCTTGAGCGTCGTATTCGTTCAATTATACGTTGGAACGCGATTATGATCGTTCTACGTGCATCTAAAAAAGATCTCGACTTAGGCGGCCATATGGCGTCTTACCAATCATCTGCTGCATTTTATGAAGTGTGTTTTAACCACTTCTTTAAAGCGCCAAATGATGTGGACGGTGGTGACTTAGTTTATTACCAAGGTCATATTTCTCCTGGTATTTATGCTCGTGCGTTTGTTGAAGGACGTTTGTCGGCTGCACAGCTAGATAACTTCCGCCAAGAAGTTGATGGTGAAGGCTTACCATCGTACCCACATCCTAAGTTAATGCCTGAATTTTGGCAGTTCCCTACGGTATCAATGGGCTTAGGTCCTATTTCATCAATTTACCAAGCTCGCTTCTTAAAATACTTAGATGGTCGTGGCTTAAAAGACACTAAAAACCAACGTGTATACGCGTTTTTAGGTGACGGTGAAATGGATGAGCCAGAATCACGCGGTGCTATTTCTTTTGCTGCACGTGAAAAACTAGACAACCTTTGTTACTTAGTTAACTGTAACTTACAGCGTTTAGACGGCCCAGTTATGGGTAACGGTAAAATTATTCAAGAGCTAGAAGGCTTGTTTAAAGGCGCTGGCTGGAACGTAATTAAACTTGTGTGGGGCAGTGGTTGGGATATTCTCTTAGCTAAAGACACAACGGGTAAATTACTACAGTTAATGAACGAAACTGTTGATGGCGATTACCAAACATATAAAGCGAAAGATGGCGCGTACGTACGTGAAAACTTCTTTGGTCGTTACCCAGAAACAGCGGCACTTGTTGCTGATATGACAGATGACGAAATTTTCGCGCTTAAGCGTGGTGGTCATGAGTCATCAAAATTATTTGCTGCATTTAAAAAGGCAGAAGACACTAAAGGCCGTCCAACTGTAATTCTTGCTAAAACTGTAAAAGGTTACGGCATGGGTGAAGCAGCTGAAGGTAAAAACATTGCGCACCAAGTGAAAAAAATGGACATGTCGCATGTTGCACATTTACGTTCACGCCTTGGTCTTGATGATTTAGTATCTGAAGAACAATTAAAAGAGCTTCCTTATTTAGAACTTGAAGAAGGTTCACCTGAGTATAAATACCTACATGCTCGTCGTGATGAACTTAAAGGTTATACACCTAAGCGTATTCCACGTTTTAGTGAAAAATTAGCGTTGCCAGAAGTAGAAGCATTTAAGCCGCTACTTGAAGAGCAAAAACGTGATATTTCTACCACTATGGGCTTTGTTCGTGCACTTAATATCTTATTAAAAGATAAAGGCATTGGTAAAAACATCGTACCAATTATTGCCGATGAAGCGCGTACATTTGGTATGGAAGGTTTATTCCGTCAAATAGGCATTTACAATCCGCATGGCCAAAACTATACACCACAGGATCGTGATATTGTTTCTTACTATAAAGAAACTGTATCAGGGCAAGTGCTCCAAGAAGGTATTAATGAGTTAGGTGCAATGTCGTCTTGGGTTGCTGCTGCAACTTCATACAGCACTAACGATTTACCGATGATCCCATTCTACATTTACTACTCAATGTTTGGTTTCCAACGCGTTGGCGACATGGCATGGATGGCGGGCGATCAACAAGCACGTGGTTTCTTATTAGGTGCTACTGCGGGTCGTACAACACTAAATGGTGAAGGCTTACAACACGAAGATGGTCACAGTCATATTCTTGCTAATACCGTTCCTAACTGTATTTCATATGACCCAACTTACGCGTTTGAAGTAGCGGTTATTGTACAAGACGGTATTCGTCGTATGTACGGTGATGACCAAGAAAATATTTACTACTACCTAACGCTTATGAACGAGAACTACCATCAGCCAGCTATGCCAGAAGGCGCTGAAGAAGGTATTCGTAAAGGTATTTACAAACTTGAAAGTTACGAAGGTAAAAAAGCCAACGTACAGCTATTAAGCTCAGGTACTATTATGACTGAAGTACGTAAAGCAGCTGCGATTCTAAGTGAAGAGTATGGCATTGCGTCTGACGTGTTCTCTGTAACGTCTTTCAACGAATTAACGCGTGAAGGTCAAGATGTTGAACGTTTCAACATGCTTAACCCTGAAGGCGAGCAAAAAACAGCATTCATCACAAGTGTGTTAAACGACTCTGTGACTGTTGCAGCAACGGATTACATGAAAAACTACGCAGAACAAGCGCGTTCATTCATTCCAAGCAGCAACTACAAAGTGTTAGGCACAGATGGTTACGGCCGTTCTGATAGCCGTGAAAACCTACGTCGTCACTTTGAAGTTAACGCGGGCTACGTTGTTGTTGCTACGTTATCTGAACTTGCTAAACGCGGTGAAGTTGAGAAGTCAGTAGTTGTTGAAGCACTTAAAAAGTTCAACATCGACACTAACAAACTTAACCCACTGTACGCATAAGAGGTTTGCAATGAGTATTGAAATTAAAGTACCTGATATTGGTGACGACGAAGTAGAAGTAACCGAAATTTTAGTAAGCGTTGGCGACAAAGTAGATGTTGACCAATCATTATTAAATGTTGAAGGCGACAAAGCATCAATGGAAATACCTGCTTCGCAAGCGGGTACAGTGAAAGAGATTAAAGTAAACGTTGGCGACACCGTTACAACAGGCTCTTTAGTATTTTTGTTTGAAGGCGAGAGTGAAAGCACTGATGAAGAAGATACATCAGCCGCTGCTCCAGCTAAATCTGAAGAGGCAGCACCTGCTGCTTCTACAGGTTCTTCAACTAAAGAAGTAACCGTACCAGATATTGGCGATGATGAAGTTGAAGTAACTGAAATCATGGTTGCTGTTGGCGATACCGTTTCAGAAGAGCAATCTATCTTAAACGTTGAAGGCGACAAAGCGGCAATGGAAGTACCTGCTCCATTTGCTGGTATAGTTAAAGAAATTAAAGTCGCCGCTGGCGATACAGTTAAAACTGGCTCATTAGTGTTTGTTTTTGAAGTAGCAGGCAGTGAATCTGCAGCACCGGCTAAAGAGTCGGCTCCTGCAGAAGCGCCAGCAGCTAGCTCAACAGTAAACACAGCACCAAGTACTAAAGAAGTGAATGTACCTGATATTGGTGGCGATGAAGTTGAAGTAACTGAAATTATGGTTGCCGTTGGCGACGAGGTTTCAGAAGATCAATCAATCTTAAACGTTGAAGGCGACAAAGCTGCAATGGAAGTACCCGCTCCATTTGCAGGTACAGTTAAAGAAATTAAAGTAG